>JAKFDF010000063.1:0-2462 GCA_036676275.1 Lysobacter sp. | reverse complement strand
CATCCGCGCCTGGTTGTAGAAGATCCGGCCGAAGTGTTCCTTGTCCGGGAACACCTCGTCCTGCAGCGGCAGGAACGCGCCGCCGGAATCGACCAGGTAGACGCAGGGCAGGCGGTTTTCGCGCGCGATCTCCTGCGCCCGCAGGTGCTTTTTCACCGTGATCGGGAAATAGGTGCCGCCCTTGACCGTGGCGTCGTTGGCGACCACCACCACTTCCTGGCCGCACACCCGGCCGATGCCGCAGACCATGCCGGCGGCCGGCGCGGCGCCGTCGTACATGTCCTCGGCCGCGAGCGGCGCGATCTCCAGGAACGGCGAACCGGGATCGAGCAGGGCGACGATGCGTTCGCGCACCAGCAGCTTGCCGCGCTCGGTGTGCCGGTCGCGCGCCTTTTGCCCGCCGCCCTCGGCGGCGTGCGCCAGCCGGCGGTCGAGTTCGTCGACCAGGGCGCGGTGCCAGGCGACGTTGTCGCGGAATTCGGGCGAGCGCGGATCCAGTTGCGAGGCGATGGCGGGCATGCGAGCGGCGGGTTGCAGTGGAACCGCAAGGATACTGTAGGGCGGCCGATGGCCCGGACCGGGTGTTCAAGCGGCAGTCGCAGCGGCGTGGCCCCGTGCGGATCCACAAGCGCAAGCGATGGCCGGCGCATGGGGACGCATTCGAATCCCGGGCCAGGCACCGGCGCGGAAACGAAAAAGGCCCGCCGAGGCGGGCCCTTCCGTGCAACGGGTGCGGAAACTCAGTTCTTGGCTTCTTCGGCAGCGGTGTCGGCCTTGTCGGCGATGTTCTGCGCGGCATCGGCGGTGTTCTGCGCGGCGTCGGCGGTCGCCTGGGCGGCACCGGCGGCGGCTTCGTTGGCGGCGGCAGCGGCGGCGTCGGCGGCTTCCTGGGTGTTGGCGGCGACTTCGCCCGCGGCTTCGCCGGTGGCGGCGGCGGCGGCTTCCACGCTCTGCTGGGCGGCATCGGCGGTGGCGGCGCCGGCCTGGTCGACGGCGGCGGCGGCCTCGGCGGCCTGCTGCTGCGCTTCGGGGGTCTCGTTCTTGCAGGCCGACAGGGCGAGCACGGCGGCGGCGGCGATGACGAAAAGCTTGGTGTTCATGGTGTTCTCCGGAGGAGTTGTCTGAAAGGTTGGGTATTGGTATCAGGCAACGCCTGTGCGCGCTGCGGGTCCGGCATCCGCCGGCGGGTGTCGCGAGCGACACGGTCTACAAGGAAAAAGCCGCCGGCAGCGCCGGCGGCTTTCCCATTTTCTCACATCACTCGGGCGATATTACTGGCCGTCGTTGTTGGTCGGCGCGTCGGCGGAAGCAGCGGCTTCCTCGGCGGCGTCCTGGGCCTGCTCGGCCGAGTCGGCTGCGTTCTCGGCAGCGTCGGCGGCGTCGTCGGCATCGCCCATGTTGCCGGCGGAGGCGGCGGCGTCGGCGGAGGTGCCGGCGGCGTCAGCGGCGGCGGCAGCGGCGTCGGCCGAAGCCTGGGCAGCGTCGGCAGCCATGGTGTCGCCGGTGGTGGCGGCATTGTCGGCAGCCTGCTGCGCCTCGGTGGCGGCAGTGGCGGCTTCGGCGGCCGAGTCCTCGGCCTGCTGCTGGTTGGTGCATGCGGCCAGCGCCAGGCCCATGGCCAGGGCGAGCAGTGCCTTGTTGATGATCATGATCGGTTCTTCCTCGTCGTTGAGTTAGGCAACGCGCAACTGCGCGCCTATAACATGATGACAAGCCCGTGTCGCCTGTCAAGCGGTAGGCCGTATTTTTTTTGTAAAGCCGTTTTAACCAATCCGTCCCGCGCTTTCACGCCATCTCCACGGCGACTGCGGTGGCCTCGCCGCCGCCGATGCACAGGGAAGCCACCCCGCGCTTGCCGCCGCGAGCCTGCAGCGCATGCAACAGGGTCACCAGCAGGCGCGCGCCGCTGGCGCCGATCGGGTGGCCGAGGGCGACCGCGCCGCCGTTGACGTTGAGCCTGTCGTGGGGGATGCCGAGGTCGGTCATCGGCGCCATCGCCACGCAGGAGAAGGCTTCGTTGATCTCGAACAGGTCGACGTCGGCAACGCTCCAGCCCGCCTTCGCAAGCACGTTGCCGATCGCCGCGACCGGCGCGGTGGTGAACCATTCCGGCGCCTGCGAGTGGGTGGCATGGGCGACGATCCGCGCCAGCGGCTTGAGCCCGCGGCGGGCGGCCTCGTCGGCGGACATCAGCACGGTGGCGGCGGCACCGTCGGAAATCTTCGAGGACGAGGCGGCGGTCAGCACGCCATCCTTGCCGAAGGCGGCGCGCAGGCCGGGGATCCTGGCCACGTCGATCTTGCCCGGCTCCTCGTCCTGGTCGACCACCACCTCGCCCTTGCGGCCCTTGACCGTGACCGGGACGATTTCGGCGGCGAACGCGCCGGACGCCTGCGCCGCCTGCGCGCGCTTGACGCTCTCGGTGGAGTAGGCGTCCAGCGCGGCGCGGTCGTAGCCGTACT
>JAKFDF010000062.1:0-30043 GCA_036676275.1 Lysobacter sp. | reverse complement strand
CTGGGACGCGGCACTGAAGAACACCCTGCGCCAGGCGCCGGACGTGATCATGATCGGCGAGGTCCGCACCCGCGAGGGCATGGACCACGCCATCGCCTTCGCCGAGACCGGCCACCTGGTGCTTTGCACGCTGCATGCCAACAACGCCAACCAGGCGATGGACCGGATCATCAACTTCTTCCCCGAGGATCGCCGCGGCCAGCTGCTGATGGACCTGTCGCTGAACCTCAAGGGCGTGGTCGCGCAGCAGCTGATCCCGACCCCGGACGGCAAGGCCCGCCGCGTCGCCATGGAAATCCTGCTCGGCACGCCGCTGGTGCAGGACTACATCCGCGACGGCGAGATCCACAAGCTCAAGGAAGTGATGAAGGAATCCACCAACCTGGGCATGAAGACCTTCGACCAGGCACTGTTCGAGCTCTACCAGGCCGGCGAGATCAGCTACGAGGACGCATTGCGTTACGCCGACTCGGCCAACGAAGTGCGCCTGCGGATCAAGCTGGCGCAGGGCGGGGACGCCAAGACCCTGTCGCAGGGGCTGGACGGGGTCGAGGTCGCCGAGGCGCGCTGATCGCGATTCCAAGGGCAAGAAAAAGCCGGGCAATGCCCGGCTTTTTCTTGGCTCTATTCCGCAAACCGGCTTCGGAGGGAGTCGCCGTCCGGCGGGCTGGGGTGCTGCGCCCTCCTGGCGACACCCTGTCTCCAAGCCGGCAAGCTATTGCCGCGCCGGTTCTTGCTTGGTGGTGGCCGGCGCTGCGTATTGCGACAGGCCCAGCGTCTCCAGTCCCTGCTCGAAGCGGATGTCGACCGGGATGCCGGCGCTGTCGAGCTTCTTCAGGTCGGCGGCGAGTTCCGGGCCGACCACGCCCAGGGTGTCGGTCAGCTGCCTGGCCTGCGCGTAGTCGCCGTCGCCCTGCACGGTGAGCAGCTTCTGGCCGAGGGCGTTCATCGCTTCGTGCATCTTGTCGAAGTCGACGCGGTAGCGGCCGCTCGACGCGTCGCGGGCGAAGGCGCCATGCTCGGCGAAGAAGTTGAAGCGCAGCATGTTGGCCTTGGCGTGCGCATCGGTGGCCCCGAAGCGCACCGAGCGCAGGATGCCGGCCAGGAAGGTGACGTAGTTGTCCATCAGCTTCGCCTTGTCCAGCTCGCCCTTGTTGGCCAGCGCGTCGACCATGTACAGGCCGAGCACGTCGGCCTTGCCTTCCTCGAAGCTGGACGCGTAATCCTTGAGTGCTTCGCTGACCGTGCCCTTGCCGTCGAGCGTGTTCTTGATCCCGAGGCCGTGCGCGACCTCGTGGAACATCGTGTTCTGGAAGAACGCGTCGAAGGTGACGTTCTTCACCTGGTCCTCTGCGATCAGCTGCCTGGCGATCGGCACCATGATGGCGTCGAACTTGGCCCGCATCACGTTCTCCAGCTGCAGGCGGCGGGTGCCCTTCTTCAGCTGGACCTGTTCGTCGTTCGGCAGGTTGATGGCGATGGTCTTGGCGCCGACGTTGGCGTTGCCGCCGTAGTACACGGCCTCGTAGGCGTTGAGGTCGGCGTCCGAGCCGGGCGTCTCGGCCTTGTACTTGTCCGCCACCGGCAGGCCGCGTTGCAGTTCCGGCAGGAACGCGGCGAAGCGCGCAAGCTTCGCGCTCCAGTCCCGGTCCTTGACCAGCACCACGCCTTCGTACGCGGCCTTGTAGCCGAACAGCTGGTCCTCGTAGGTCTCGATCGGGCCGATCACGATGTCGACCGGGTTGGACTTCATGTCCATCCACGCCAGGTCGCTGGGCTGGAAGTCGTCGCTCAGCAATGCATCGGCGCGCATCGCCAGGTAGCTGGCGAACGACTTGTCGGCGCTGGCCTTGGCGGCTTCGCGCAGCAGCGCCGCGGCGCGCTCCAGGTCGGCCTTGTAGGCGACGTGGTAGGGCACGGTGGCCAGCTTGCCGGCGTCGTCGCGGCGCAGCAGCGTGTACCACGAGGTCTTGTCCGGCAGGTCCGCGGCCTCGAATTCCTGCTTGGTCATGTCGGCCGGGTAGAAGGTGCCGCCCGGGGGCCGCGGGCCGACCCCAGGCAGCAGCGGCGTGTCGGCGTTGAGCCGGTCCCAGGGGCCGAAGTTGAGCGCGATGAGGTCGCGGGTGGCGTCGTCGGGCGCCCTGGCCAGCAGCGCGGCGCGGTCCCCGTCCCAGGACTGGCGCCAGTAGAGGTCGTTCATCACCTCCGAGGCCTGCACCAGCAGCGCGATCATGCGCTTGCCGTTCTCGTCGAAGGCCGAGAGGTCCGCGGTCAGCGGCACGGTCGCGTAGTCGCCGGCGTGCTGCCGGGCGTAGCTGGATTGCGCGTCGACGGACGGCGCGGTGTCCGCCGTCGCCGCCGGCGCCGCGTTGCGCTGGCACGCGGCTACGGCCAGGGCTGCGAGGCAGGCGAGCAGCAGGGGATGGCGACGTGTCCGGCGATGGTTGGGGACAGGCATGGCGGGCTCCGCGAGGGCTGGAAAGCCGCCATCCTAGCGTCGTCGCCGTGAGGGCGGTCGCTGGTGTCCGCATTCATGGATCGGCCGCGTTCGTAGGAGGCCATCGAGGCGTTTGACCCGATGGCAGGGCGCACGGAATGCCAGGGACGATCGTCGATGCCGGCGATCCACGGCATCCGCTCCGTACGACGCCATCCGTCCTCCCCCGGGGACCGCCGATGCCGCAGTGCAGGTACCACGCCTTCATCAGCTACAGCCACCAGGACAGTGGCTGGGGCGCTTGGCTGCACAAGGCGCTGGAGACCTATCCGATCCCGCAACGCCTGGTCGGGCGCCGCACCGCGGCCGGGCCGATCCCGAAAAAACTCGCGCCGATCTTCCGCGATCGCGACGAATTGCCCAGCGCCCACGACCTCGGCCGCAAGGTCAACGAGGCGCTGGCGCAATCGGCCAACCTGGTGGTGATCTGCTCGCCGCACTCGGCGGCCTCGCGCTGGGTCGACGAGGAAGTGCGCGAGTTCAAGCGCCTCGGGCGCGAGGAGCGCGTGTTCTGCCTGATCGTCGACGGCGAGCCGAACGCCAGCGACATCCCGGGCCGCGAAGCGGAAGAATGCTTCGCCCCTGCGCTGCGCTACCAGCTCGATGCCGACGGCGGGCTGACCACGCTGCGCACCGAACCGATCGCCGCCGACGTGCGCCCCGGCAAGGACGGCAAGGCCAATGCCCGGCTCAAGCTGGTTTCCGGCCTGCTGGACGTGGGCTTCGACGAACTGCGCCAGCGCGAGCAGCAACGCGCGCACCGGAAACTGGCATGGGTCGCCGGGCTTGCGCTGGCGGGCATGCTCGTCACCACCGGGCTGGCCGCGTTCGCATTGCACGCGCGAAACCAGGCGCAGTTCCAGCGCGAGCAGGCCGAGAACCTGATCGGATTCATGCTCGGCAACCTCAAGGACAAGCTCGATGAGGTCAATCGGCTGGACATCCTCGACGAGGTCGCGGACCACGTCATGGGTTATTGGGACGCACAAGGTTCAGATACCACCGTGGCCGGCGGAGGGAAGCATGCGAAAGCCTTGTTGCTGATCGGCCAGGTCAGGCTGACCCAAGGGCGGATGGACGACGCCGACAAGGCCTTTGCCGAATCGCTGGCCATCGCCAGGGCGACCGCGGCTCGGCAGCCCGACAATCCGGACCTGCAGATGGCGGTCGTCGATGCGTATTCGTTCCAGGGCCTCAGCCAGTGGCAGCGCGGCGACATCGATGCCGCCCTGGTGCGCTTCGACCGTGCCTTGCCGATCGTGACCAGGGTGGTCCAGGCGCATCCGGGCAACGACGATTGGCAGGAGCGCTTGGCATGGGCCTACAACAACCGAGGCCACCTGCGCGAAGCACGCGGCCAACTCGATCTGGCAGGGAGCGATTACGTCGCCGTCCTTGGGATAGCACAGGCCCTGTCGAAGCGGCAACCCGGCAACCCCGATAGCAAGAAGAGGTTGGCCTATGCGCATGACTCGATGGGGCAACTCTCGTACAAGCAAGGCAACCTGATGGATGCCGAACGGCACTATGCGGCGGAGCGCGCGCTGTTTCGTGCGCTCCTGGCCGACGATCCGCGCAACAACGCGACCAAGGCGAGCCTGGCGGTGGCGGATACGTATTTCGCCCACGTGGCCGAGTCGCTTGGGCACCTGGATGCGGCGCAGGAAAGCCTGCAGCGCGCCCATGACGTCGGCGACGCGATGCTGGCCGAGAACCCGGGCGACGTCGACCTGGCCGGGGACCTTGCGTCCTATTGCCGCAGGCTCGCCAGGGTCCTGCGCCTGCAGGGGGACCCGGTGGCTGCACGCCGGATGCTGGCGCGCGCGACCACGCTCTATGCCGATATCGTCGCCCGGGCCCCCGACGGCGTCCGCGGCCGCATTGGCCGGGCCGCGACGCTGCTGGAGACGGCGCAACTGGAATGGCAGGCGGGCGACCATGCCCGCGCCGGTGCCCTGGCCAGCGGCGCGCGATTCCAGTACCAGGCCTTGTTGCAGGAGAGCGGGGAAAACCGGGATGCCAACCTGGGCATGGCATCGGCCCTGTTGCTGCTCGGGAAAGTGGAGGCGGAGCAGGGCAAGCGCGCTGCGGCGGTCGACGCGTGGAATCGCTCGCTGAACGCCATCCATGTGTTTGGCGAGGATTCGGGGGACCCGGAGCAACTCTCGGTGCGCGCCGAGTTGTTGCAACTGCTGGGGCGAGTGGCGGAAGCGCGGCAGCTGATCAGGCAGCTTGATGCGGTGGGTTACCGCGACCCCGCGTTCCTGAGGTGGGCGGGGCCTGGCGCCGATCCGGGTGCCTCGCCCGCCACCAACGGTGACCGGTAATGCAGACCGGAGCCGCCACCCATCGAGCGGGCCGCAACCGCGGCTCCACTGCGTGGGTGCCGGTAGTCCGAGCCTTGGGCGAGCCACGCATCACCCATCAGCAAACCCATTGATCTCAGGGGAACACAGCAACCTTAAGGAGACAGCGTCATGGCGATCAAAGTGAAACTGAAGGGCAGCACCGTCACCGTGCATCCAATGGTGCATCCGGTGGACCAGGGCAACCGCCCGGTGCAATGGGGTCCCCACGAGAACAGCGACAGCTTCACTTTCGACGACCCGCCGATCACGTTCGACGACCCCGAAGCGCCGATAAGCGGCATCACGGCCAACGGCGACAGCGCTTCCGGCACCGACGCCAACAACGCCAGCGCCGATACCGACTATGCGTATCACGTGCACCTGGTCGATGGGGCCGGCAATCGCATCACGTTCCCGCCCGCGGGCAGCAGGATGGGCGCGGGGCGGACCACGCAAACACCAAATGCGATGCAGGCCGAGACCACGCTGCTGCAGAGCGACCCCGTGATCCGCAATCGGCCAACCTGACCGGCAAGCGGGCGCAGGCGCGCAGCGCCGCTGGCCAGCGGGACAGGGCCGCCCCGGCAGCCAGGGCGGCTTCGTTGGGACCAGGGCCGGACGGCACGCTAGAATGCCGGCATGGAAGCTCCGGCCACCCTCGCCAACCAGCTGTTGATCGCGTTGCCGGCGCTGGCCGATCCCAATTTCTCGCGCAGCGTCGCGCTGGTCTGCCAGCACGACGAGGAGGGAGCGATGGGCGTGGTGGTCAACCGCGCTTCCGAGTACACCCTGGGCGAGGTGTTCCGGCAGATGGGCATCGACAGCGACGATGCCGGCCTCAAGGCGCGCCCGGTGCTGGCTGGTGGGCCGGTGCATCCGGAACGCGGCTTCGTCATCCACGACGGTGCCCGGGAATGGGATTCCAGCCTCGCCATCGCCGACGGCCTGTACGTCACCACGTCGCGCGATGTGCTCGAGGCGATGGCGCGCGGCGACGGCCCGGCGTCGGCGACCGTGGCGCTGGGCTGTGCCGGCTGGGGCGCGGGTCAGCTGGAACACGAACTGGTCGAGAACAGCTGGCTGACCGTGCCGGCCGACGCCGAGGTGCTGTTCACGCTGCCGCTGGAGGCGCGCTGGCAGGCCGCGGCCGGGCGCATCGGCGTGGACCTGGCACGGATGGCGGACTACGCCGGCCATGCCTGAGCACGGCGTGCCGGCGATGCGGGTGCCGGCCGCGGTGCCGGGCGCGCCATCGATCCCGCGCGACGGCACCGTGCTCGGCTTCGATGTCGGCGCGCGCCGGATCGGGGTCGCGGTCGGCAGCGCATTCGGCCACGGCGCGCGCGCGCTGGCGGTGGTCGACGTGCATGCGCAGGGCCCGGACTGGCCAGCGATCGACCGCCTGCAGCGCGAATGGCGCCCGGACGGCTGCGTGGTCGGCGATCCGTTGACGCTCGATGGCGGCGACCAGCCGATCCGCGTCGCCGCCCACGCCTTCGCCGCGCAATTGCGCACGCGTTACGCGTTGCCGGTTGTGCTGGTGGACGAGCGCTCCAGTTCCATCGAGGCCGCGCAGCGCTTCGCCGCCGACCGTGCGCAGGGCCGCCGCAAGCGCCGCGACGCAGCGGTGCTGGACGCGGTCGCCGCGGCGGTGATCATCGAGCGCTGGCTGGCGGCGCCGCAGGATGCGCAGCCGCTGGCGTGAGCATCGACTCCTGCTCCGCCGGGAACAGGATCATCCAACCGGAACGGGATCCATGACCGAGCAACTCGATTCCAGCGGCCGCCTGCACCACCTGCTGACCCTCGAAGGCCTGCCGCGCGCGGTGCTGCTGCGGTTGCTCGACCGCGCGCAGGCGCTGCGCGAACACGCCTGCGGCGGCACTGCGTTGCGCGCCAGGCTGGCCGGCAAGGCGGTATGCAACCTGTTCTTCGAGCCGTCCACGCGCACCCGCTCCAGCTTCCGCCTGGCAGCGACGCGGCTGGGCGCCGACGTGCTCGACTTCGACGCGTCCACGTCGTCGGCCAAGAAAGGCGAGACCGCCGCCGACACCCTGCGCACGCTGCAGGCGATGGGCGTACACGGGTTCGTGGTGCGCCATCCCGATGACGGAGCAGTCGCCGAACTGGCGGCGATCGCCGGCGAAGGCACCGCCCTCGTCAACGCCGGCGATGGCCGCCATGCGCATCCCACCCAGGGCCTGCTCGACATGCTGACCCTGCGCCAGGCCAAGGGCGACGACTTCGCATCCCTCAAGGTGTTGATCGTCGGCGACGTCAGGCATTCGCGGGTCGCGCGTTCGGACCTGCATGCGTTGCGCACGCTGGGTGCCGGCGAGATCCGCGTCTGCGGCCCGCAGGCGTTGCTGCCCGATGACGCCACGCTCGCCGGCTGCACGGTCATGCAGGATCTCGACGCCGCGCTCGATGGGGCCGATGCGGTGATGATGCTGCGCCTGCAACACGAGCGGATGGCACAGGGCCTGGTGTCCTCGCTCGAGGATTACCACCGCGACTACGGGTTGACCGGGGCGCGCCTGCGCCGCGCCGCGCCCGACGCGGTGGTGATGCACCCGGGACCGATGAACCGCGGCGTGGAGATCGATGCCGCGGTCGCCGACGGCCCGCAGTCGCTGGTGCTGCGGCAGGTCGGCAACGGCGTCGCGGTGCGGATGGCGGTGCTGGAGGCGCTGCTGGGCTGACACGGGATGCAGCGCGGCTGGTATCTCGACAACCGGCCGCTCGGCCTTGGCGTCGGCGCCGAATACCGACGGCGATCAGCGCATCGTGCGCCTCGCGATCGACCCGGTCGCGAAGCTGTCCGACCGCGATCGGGACAACAAGGGCTTTGGATGCCGGCTTCGTGACTCCGGCGCCATGGGGTCGGCTGCAGTCGCATGGCCACTCAGGGCTGCGCCTTGGCTTCCCGTTGCTCGATGTAGTCCAGTTCGTTCAATGCGGTTTCGTTGCCCGGCTCGACCTCGAGGGACTGCTGGTAGGCCTGGCGTGCCCCGGCAAGATCACCGAGTTCCACCAGCGAGTAGCCGATCCCGCGCAACGCCATTGCCTTCATCTGCCTGCCTGCCTCGAAAGACTCGGCCAGCGCCAGGGCTTTTCGATAGCTGGCCAGCGCTTCCCGGGAATGGTGCTCCTGGTTGAGCACGAACCCCTGTTCGACAAGTCCGTCCGGCCAATAGGGAGCCATCGCGATGGCTTTCTCCAATAGCGGCAGCGCCGCATCGTATTGCTTCCTTTCGACCTGCAGGAAAGCCGCGGCCTTGTAGCCATCGGGGCATGCCTGGTCGATCCACTCCACCGGGATGCCGTCGCCGTGGTCGGCCATGTAGCGATCGTATTCCGCGGCGCTGGCAACGCTGACCGCCACGCGCCCCGGGCGTTGCAGCTGGTCGCAATAACGCGTCACCGGCGCGAGCAACCCGGCGGCGCGCTCCAGGTCGTGGTCGTCGAGCAGCGCCTTGTTGGCGGCCGCGATGTCCTTGCGATACTCGGCCCCGACTCCCTGGTCCGGGTTGTCGTAGGTACGGGTCACGACGACGTTGCGTTGCGCGGGCGCGACGGTCGCGAACAGCATGCAAGCGATGCCGCAGGCACTGACAATCGCGGCGTTGAAGCTTCCCATGTGCATTCTCCGATGGCCCATTCCGCTAGTGCAGCAAGACCAGCGTCGCCAGCCCGAGGAAGCTCAGGAACCCGATCACGTCGGTGACCGTGGTCAGGATCACGCCGCCGGCCAGCGCCGGATCGAAACCCATGCGCTTGAGGGTCAGCGGCACCAGCACCCCGGCCAGCGCCGCCGCGCACAGGTTGATGGTCAGCGCCGCGCCGATCACCAGCGACAGCTGCCAGCTGTGGAACCAGGCCAGCGCCACCAGCCCGACCAGGCTGCCGAGCATCAGGCCGTTGAGCAGGCCGACCCGGATTTCCTTCCACAACAGCACCTTCGCGTTGCTGGCGCCGACCTGGCCCAGCGCGATGCCGCGCACCATCAGCGCCAGCACCTGGGTGCCGGCGTTGCCGCCCATGCCGGCGACGATCGGCATCAGCACCGCCAGCGCCACCACCTGCTGCAGCGTGCCCTCGAACTGGCCGACCACGCTCGACGCCAGGAATGCGGTCACCAGGTTGATGCCCAGCCACAGCATGCGGCCGCGCACCGCGCGCCGCACCGGGCTGAACAGGTCTTCGTCCTCGTCCAGGCCGGCGGCGCCCAGCGCCTGGTGCTCGGCCTGCTCGCGGATGATGTCGACGACGTCGTCGATGGTGATGCGGCCGAGCAGGATGTTGTTGTCGTCCACCACCGGCGCGGAGATCCAGTCGTGGTCGGAGAACTGGCGCGCGACCTCGTCGGCGGATTCGACCACGTCGATCGCCGGCTGCTCGTCGTCGAGCAGGGCGTTGATCGGGGTGTTGGCGTCGTGGGTCAGCAGCGCCTGCAACGCGATCCGGCCCAGGTACTGGTGCCGGCGGCTGACGACGTAGAGATGGTCGGTGTGGTCGGGCAGCTCGCCGCGCAGGCGCAGGTAGCGCAGCACCACGTCGACGGTGGTGTCGGTGCGCACCGTCACCACGTCGGGATTCATCAGGCGGCCGGCGCTGTCCTCCGGGTACGACAGCACCTGCTCCAGCCGCTCGCGGTTCTCGCGGTCCATCGACTTGAGCACTTCGTCGATGACGGTGCCCGGCAGGTCCTCGACCAGGTCGGCGAGGTCGTCGATGTCGAGGTCCTCGACCGCGGCCACGATCTCGTCGGGGTCCATGTCGGCGATCAGGCCTTCGCGGACCTCGTCGCCGACGTGCAGCAGCACCTCGCCATCGTCCTCGGCATCGACCAGGCCCCAGACCACGGTGCGCTGGCCCGGCGGCAGCGATTCGAGCAGGTTGCCGATCTCGGCCGGCGACAGCGTGTTGACCAGCCGTCGCACCGGACCCAGGCGCCCGCTGTCGAGCGCGTCGGACAGCAGACGCAGCTGGCGCGCGGTCTTGTCGTGGCGGACGGCTTCGGCCATGCGGGCTTCCTGCTTCCGCCTCGTGAAAGAAGCCGGAAGCTGAGCAGTCGCATCCACGATGGGTGCGACAGGGTCAGGTGTTCATGGCGGCATTATCGCCCGGGAATCCGCGACTGCCCAGCCTCGGGCTTGTCTGTAGGAGCGGCTTGTAGCCGCGAGCATTTGTCCGGCTGAGATGGGAATCGAACAGCTCGCGGCTACAAGCCGCTCCTACGAACGGCCTGCCTGCCGCAGCCAGGCCTCGATACCGGCCCTGTCGCGCGCGCGCAACAGCGCGGCGGTGCGCGCGCGCAAAGCCCCGAGATCGCAATCCCGGATCGCACGGCGCACTTCCAGCAGAGTCGCCGGGTGCAGGCTGAACTCCTCCAGCCCCAGCGCCAGCAGCAGTGGCACGAACGCCGCGTCCCCCGCCATCTCGCCGCATATCGCCACCGGCTTGCCGCGCAGGCGGGCGGTGCGGATCACGTCGTGAAGCAGCCGCAGCACCGCCGGGTGCAGGGGCGTGTACAGGTCGCCGAGTGCGTCGTTGTTGCGGTCGGCCGCGAGCAGGTACTGCACCAGGTCGTTGGTGCCGATCGAGAGGAAGTCGAGGTCGCGGATGAAGCCCGGCAGCGCGATCGCGGCGGCCGGCACTTCGATCATCGCGCCCAGCGGGATCGATTCGGCGACCTCGAAGCCCGCGCCGCGCAGTTCCGTGGCCACGCGCCCGAGCCGCGCGCGCACCGCGACGATCTCTTCGCGGCTGCTGACCATGGGCGTCAGCACGCGCACCGGACCGTAGCCGGTGGCGCGCACGATCGCGCGCAACTGGGTTTCGAACAGCGCGTCGCGCGCCAGCGACAGGCGCACGCCGCGCAGGCCCAGGGCCGGGTTGGGTTCGTAATCCAGGGTCAGGCCGCTGCGGTCGGCCTTGTCGGCGCCGAGGTCGAGGGTGCGGATGGTGACCGTGCGGCCGGTCATGCCGAGCACCAGGTCGCGGTAGGCGCGGAACTGCGTTTCCTCGTCGGGCAGTTCGTTGCTGCCCAGGAACAGGAACTCGGTGCGGTACAGGCCGATGCCGGCGGCCCCAAGCGCATGCGCTTCGGCCACGTCGGCGCGCGATTCGGCGTTGGCCCACAGCCTGATGTCGACACCGTCCCGGGTGCGCGACGGTTCGCGGCGCAGGCGGTTGAGCTGCTTGCGCTCGCGCGCCTGCTCTCGCAGCCGCGCGCGGTGCGCGCGCAGGTCCGAGGCATCGGGTTCCACCACCACCAGGCCGCTGCCGCCGTCGACCGCGAGCACGTCGCCGTCGTTGATCTTCTGCAAGGCCAGCGTCGCGCCGACCACCAGCGGCAGGTGCAGGCTGCGCGCCAGGATCGCGCTGTGCGACAGCCCGCTGCCGCCCGTCGTGACCACCGCCATCACGCCCTGGCCCTGCAGTTGCGCCAGTTCCGCGGGCGCGACGTTGTCGGTGACCAGGATCTCGCCCGCGACCCCGCGCAGGTCGGCGGTGCGGCGGTGCAGGGCGGCGTGGATGCGGCCGATCACCTGGTCGATGTCGTCGATCCGGCTGCGCAGGTAGGCATCGTCCATGCCGTCGAACACGGCGGCGATGCGGTTGCGCTGCAGCCGCAGCGCATAGTCGGCGGAATAGCGGCCGGTGCGGATCAGCTCGTCGAGTCCGTACAGCAGTTCCGGGTCGTCGAGCAGCAGCGCATGCAGGTCGAGGAATTCGCCGACCTCCTGAGCCAGCGCACCGTGCAGGCGCTCGCGCAGGGCGCGCATGTCGCCGCGGACGATGCGGATGGCGTCGTGCAGCCGCTCGAGTTCGGCATCGACGTCATCGATGCGTTCCTCGGCGACCTCGAGCACGTGCGGCAGGCGGACCCGTGCGCGACCGAGCGCGTTGCCGCGCGAGGCGCCATGGCCGGACAACACGCGGCGCATCAGCCGTCCTCGTCGAACAGGCGCTCGAACAGCCCCGCCACGGCCTCGGCGGCCGCGGCTTCGTCCTCGCCCTCGACCCGCAGCAGCACCGGCGTACCCATGCCCGCGGCCAGCAGCATCACGCCCATGATGCTCTTGGCGTTGACCTCGCGGCCCTTGGCCGCGAGCGTGGCATTGCTGCGATAGCCCGACAGCAACTGCACCAGCTTCGCGGTCGCGCGCGCGTGCAGGCCCAGGCGGTTGGCGATCATGAGTTCGCGTTCGATCACGGGCGGGCGGCCTCAGGCGTCGTCATGGATCACTCCGTTGCGGGCGCCGGCGGCGGCCACCGCCGGCAGCTCGTCGAGGTCGAGCTCGGCGTAGTTCATCACCCGCAGCAGCATCGGCAGGCTGACGGCGGACACGCGCCGGACCGGCGTCCCCAGTCGCGCCAGCTTCGCGGCGAGGTTGCTGGGGGTGGCGCCGTAGAGATCGGTCAGCACCAGCACGCCGACGCCGCCATCGACCCGCCGCAACGCGGCGCTGGCCGCGGGCAGCAGGGCGTCCGGGTCGGCGTCGAACGGCACTTCGAAGGCTTCGGCCCGCAGCGGCAGCTGCCGCAGCAGCCGGGTGGCCACCGCCAGCAGCGATGCACCGATGCCTTCATGGGTGATCAGGAGGATGCCGACGGCCATGGCCCAACTTAACAGACCGGGCCGATCTGCCGGAAGCCTTGCCGCCGCGGCCCTTATCGCGGCTCCGCGGCTACCTGCCGGACCTGGATCGAGTTGCCGGTGTTGAAGGTTTCGATCCGCAGCCGCCGGCTGGCGATCGCGGCAGGCGGCGGGGTACGCGCCCGGCTTGCGGCGACGACGCCACTGCGGTCGGTGAGCCACTGCAGCTGGCCGCGCACGTCCAGCAGATTGTCGCTGCCGGCATGCGCCACGCAGGCGTACGACGGCAACGGTGCCGGAGCGAAGCATCCGCGGAACAGTTCCGCGAACGCGATGCGCTCGTCGATCACGGCCGATGCGCCGCGCAACGACAGGGTGCGCGAAACCTGGAAAAGGATCGTGCCGCCATCGGCCACCTGCAGGGTCCAGCGGTAGTCGCCGTCCAGTCCGGGCAGCGCTTGCGCCTGTACGAGCATGGCATCGGGTTCGAGCCCGAGCGTCAGCGGTTGCAGTTGCCGGGCACTGCGCGCGCGCGCGGCATCGGACTGCAGCTGCCGGTTGGATTCGGCTAGTCCGGCTTGTTGCTGGCGCCAGCGCAGGTGGCCGGCGAGCGCCAGCAGGCAGGCCACGATCGCCAGCGCCCACAGGACATGTTTCGCGATCCGCAGCGCGGGCGGTGAGCGGCGCGCTTGCCGCGCGAGCAACAACATGCCGATGCCCAGTGCCAGCAGCGGCACGCCGATGCCTGGCAGGACCAGGCCCCAGAACAGCATCGACAGGTCGGCGAGGGTCGCGCGGATGTAGGCCACCACCAGCGCCGCGCCGGTCGCCACCAGCCCCGACCCGGCAAGCAGCGACAGCAACGGAATCCAGCCCGGACGCGCCGGCGATGGCGCGCCGTCGCCCGGCACGGTCAATCCAGCTCGCGGTGGTGCACGGCGACCTCGCCCCAGCCGCGCTCGCGGCAGTGCGCCGCGAGGCATTCGGCCAGGTACACCGAGCGGTGGCGGCCGCCGGTGCAGCCGAAGGCGATGGTGGCGTAGCTGCGGGTGTCCGAGCGCAGCCGCGGCAGCCAGGTATCGAGGAACTGCGCGACCTGGCCGGTGTATTCGGCCACGTGCGGCTGCGCCTCCAGGTACTCCCGCACCACCTGGTCGCGGCCCGACAGCGGCCGCAGTTCCGGGTTCCAGTGCGGATTGGGCAGTACCCGTGCATCGAACACGAAATCCGCATCCGGCGGCACGCCGCGGCGATAGGCGAAGGATTCGAACAGCAGCGACAGGGTTTCGTCGCCGCCGAGGCCGAACTCGGTGATCACCGTGCGCCGCAACTGGTGCACGTTGAGCGCGCTGGTGTCGATCACGCTGTCGGCGATCCGGCGCAGCGGCTTGAGTACCTGGCGCTCCAGCGAGATCGCGTCGGCCAGGACCAGCCCCAGGTGGCTGAGCGGATGCCTGCGGCGGGTGTCGGCATAGCGCCGCAGCAGCACCGTGTCCTGGGTGTCGAAGAACACCAGCCGCGGGTCCAGCCCCATGGCGCCGACCGCGGACAGCCATTCGGGGATGCTGGCCAGGTCGCTGTGGCGGTTGCGCACGTCGATCCCGACCGCGAGCTTCCCCGGCGCTCCATCGTCGCCGGCGACGCTGCGCACGAACGCCGGCAACAGTTCCGCCGGCAGGTTGTCGACGCAGTAGAAACCCAGGTCCTCCAGCGTCTTCAGGGTGACCGACTTGCCGGAACCGGACATGCCGCTGACGATGATCAGCAGCGGGGGCGCATCGGCGCTCACGTCGCGCGTTCCAGGAAGTGGCTGTGCCGCGCCATGAATGCCGCGGCCGGATCCACGCCCTTGGCGCGCAGGATGTGGACGCGCGCCGCGGCCTCGGTGAGCACCGCCAGGTTGCGGCCGGCCATCACCGGCAGGGTGATCGTGGGCACGTCCAGGTCGAGCACCCGCCGCGCGCCGCCGTCGCCGGTGAGGCGCTCCAGTCCGTCCGACGCGATGTCGGCCGAACGCGGCTCGGCCGTCGGACGGGCCAGGTGCACGACCAGGCGCAGGTACTTGTTCCGCTTGACCGCGGTGTCGCCGAACATCTCGCGGATGTTGAGCACGCCCAGGCCGCGGACTTCGAGCAGGTCCTGCAGCAATTCGGGGCAGGTGCCGTCGAGCACGTCGGGCGCGATCTGGGTGAACTCGGGTGCGTCGTCGGCGACCAGGCGGTGGCCGCGGGTCACCAGTTCCAGCGCCAGCTCGCTCTTGCCGGAGCCCGATTCGCCGGTGATCAGCACGCCGATCGAATAGATCTCCATGAACACGCCGTGCAACGTCACCCTCGGCGCCAGCTTGCGCGCCAGGTGGTACTGCAGGTGGTTGAGCAGCTCGTGGCCGCGCTTGGGCGAGGACCACAGCGGGGTGGCGGTTTCCTCCGCGGCGATGCGCAGGTCCTCCGGGCAGGCCTGGTCCTTGCTGATCAACAGCGCCAGCGGCCGGAAATGCATGATCTTCTGGATCGTTTCCCAGCGCTGGCGCGAATCCAGGCTGTCGAGCCAGGTCAGTTCCTCGGTCCCCAGGATCTGCACCTTGTTGGGATAGATGGCGTTGAGGTAACCGGCCAGCGAGGGTCGGCGCGCCACGGTCTCGACCGCCTCCAGCACGTGCCCGGCACCGTCCCGGCCGGCGATCCAGCGCAGGTCGAGGCGTTCGCGCTGCTGTTCGAACAGCTCGCTGGCACTGATCCTGGAGGTCATGTCCTTGCCGTCATCTGCAGGCAGTCATGGACGAGCGGTCATCGGCATCATGCCGCCATGTTGCCTCATGGCGGGGTCGCGAGGGTACCCAGCAGCACCCCGCGCAATGCCCCGGCGTCGGGCGCCTGCCGCAGTGCGGCACGGAACGCCGGGTCGGCGAAGCGTTCGGCGAGTTCGGAGAGCAATTGCAGGTGCTGCTGGGTGAAATGCTCCGGCACCGCCATCGCGAACACCAGGTCCACCGGGATGCCGTCGCCGGCGTCGAAATCGACCGGGTGCTGCAGGCGCAGGAACGCCGCGCGGACCTCCTCGAAGGCATTGCTGCGGCCGTGCGGGATGGCGACGCCGTGCCCGATCGCGGTACTGCCCAGGCGTTCGCGCTGGCGCAGGCAATCGGCGACCAAGGCGGTCGTGGCCGGGGAGGAGTCGGCCAGCAGGCGCGCGGCCGCATCGAGCACGCGCTCGCGGTCGATCGGTTCGACCAGCAGCACGATGCGGTCGGCGCTTAGCAAATCGGTCCAGGGCATCGGGTGTGCCGGGCGCCGCCCGGTCAGGCGAAGTCGCCGCTGCGCGAGCTGCTCTCGGCGCGGCGATGGGTGTCGACCTGTTTTTCCTTGTGCTTGACCAGCAGGCGGTCGAGCTTGTCGGCAAGCAGGTCGATCGCCGCGTACATGTCGATTGCGCTGGCGTCGGCGTGCAGGGTGCGACCGGCGATGTTGACCGTGGCCTCGGCGCGATGGTCGGGCTTGTCGAGGCTGAGCTGGGCGCGCACGTCGAGCGGCTGCTCGAAGTGGCGCCCGAGGCGCGCGAACTTGGACTCGACGTAATCGCGCAGGGCGGGGGTGACTTCGATCTGCTGGCCGTGGGTTTCGATGTGCATCGCAACCTCCTTCGTCTGCGTGGGCCGACAGCATCGCCCGGAATCCGGACGATGCTGTGAATACGGCGTTAAACCCGATGACTGGAACGGCGTCCCCCGCCGCGACCGGCGATCGGCAACCGCTCAATCGATCCGGATCCGATCATGCGAGGAGGGGATGCGCATGGCCTCCCGGTATTTTGCCACGGTGCGGCGCGCCACCGGCACGCCGGTCGCCTTGAGGGTTTCGGCCAGGTTCGCGTCGGAGAGGGGCTTGCGCGGGTTCTCGGCGTCGATCAGGCGCCGGATCATCGACTGGATCGCGGTGCTCGACGCCTCGCCGCCACCGTCGGTGTCGATGCCCGAGGCGAAGAATGCGCGCAGCGGCACGGTCCCGCGCGGCGTGCGCACGTATTTGCGGGCGACCGCGCGCGAGATGGTGGATTCGTGCAGGCCGACTTCGGCCGCTACCTCGCGCAGGGTCAGCGGGCGCAGCGCCTGGTCGCCGAATTCCAGGAAACCCGATTGCTGCCGGACCAGGCAACGCACCACCTTGAGCAGGGTCTCGCCACGTGCCTGCAGGTTCTTCAGCAGCCAGCGCGCCTCCTGCAGGCGCCCGCGCAGGTAACCGGCGTCGTCGGCGCAGGCGGCGCCGATCATGCGTTCGTAGCCGCGGTGGATGGTCAGCCGCGGGGCGTGGCTGCTGGCCAGCGCGACCCGCCACACGCCCTGCTGGCGCCAGATGACGCAATCGGGGGTGATGTAGGTGTCGGCGGGCAGGGCGCCGATCTGGGCGCCGGGGCGCGGGTCCAGAGTGCGCAGCAGCTGCAACGCCGCCTGCACGGCCGCGGGGTCGCACTGCAGTTCCGCGGCCAGGCCGTCGATGCCGGCCTTGGGCAGGCGCTCGAGCGGGCCTCCGGCGATGCGCAGCGCCAGTGCCTTGCCGGGGGTGTCGTCGGGCAGCAGCGCCAGTTGCAGGGCGAGGCATTCGCCGAGGTCGCGCGCGGCGATGCCGGGGGGGTCGAAGCGTTGCAGCTGGCGCAGCACCGCGAGCGCTTCGGCGGGCGCGACCTCCAGCTCGGGGCGCAGGGCCTCCAGCGTGGCTTCGAGCGGCTCGCGCAGGTAACCGTCGTCGTCGATGGCGTCGATCAGCGCCAGCCCGATGCTGCGATCGCGCGGCGACAGGTGGGTGAGATGCAACTGCCACAGCAGGTGGTCCTGCAGGGATTCGGTTTCGACGGCGCGCTCGGCGGCTTCGCCGTCGTCTTCGTCGGAAGCCGGGCCGAGGCGTTGCTGCCAGGGTTCCTCGCCCCGGGTCCACGGCGGCAGGTCGTCGCCGGGAAGGGCGTCGTTGCTGCCCTCGACGGCGGCAGTAGCGGGCTCGGCGACGCCATCGCCGGTGGCCAGGGGCTCGGGTTCAGCCCAGTCCAGCAATGGATTGCTTTCCACCGCGGCGGCCAGTTCGGCGTCCAGCTCCAGCGCGGACAGCTGCAACAGGTGGATCGCCTGCCGCAACTGGGGCGTGAGCACCAGATGTTGGCCGAGCGAAGTCTGCAGGCGGGGCTTCATGACCAGTACAACGCGTCCAGGCAGGGGACGACGGCCGCATGGTTCCTGGGAGAGACGCCCCGCTGCGGCCGCGGGTGGCCCCGGAGGCTACAGGCGGAAGGACTCGCCCAGGTACACGCGCCGCACGTCGGGATCGGCAAGCAGCGCGTCCGGAGCCCCCTGCGCGAGCACGCCGCCTTCATTGAGGATATACGCGCGGTCGCAAATCCCCAAGGTCTCGCGGACGTTGTGGTCGGTGATCAACACGCCGATGCCGCGATTCTTGAGGTGGCGGACGATGCGCTGGATCTCCCCGACGGAAATCGGGTCGACGCCGGCGAACGGTTCGTCCAGCAGCATCAGCCGTGGCTTGGCGGCCAGCGCGCGCGCGATCTCGACCCGGCGCCGCTCGCCGCCGGAGAGGCTGGCGCCGGCCTGGCCGGCGACATGCGCGACCTGCAGTTCGTCCATCAGGCCTTCCAGTTCGCGCTCGCGTCCGGCCTTGTCCAGCTCCGGGCGCAGTTCCAGCACCAGCCGCAGGTTGTCGGCGACGCTGAGCTTGCGGAACACCGACGGCTCCTGCGGCAGGTAGCCCACGCCCTGCTTGGCGCGCATGTACATCGGTTCGGTGGTGATGTCGCGGCCGTCGAGCACGATCCGGCCGGCATCGGCGGGCACCAGGCCGACGATCATGTAGAAACAGGTGGTCTTGCCGGCGCCGTTGGGGCCGAGCAGGCCGACGACCTCGCCGGCGTCCAGGGTCAGGCCGAAATCGCGGACCACCTCGCGCGCGCGGTATCGCTTGCGCAGCCCTTCGGCGACCAGCATCAGTTGCCGCCCTTGTCTTCCGGCGGGGTTTCCGCCGCCGCCGGCGTGGCCTGGGCGTTGCGCGGCAGGATCCGCATCTTGACCCGGCCGCCGCCTTCGCCGCCACTCTCGACGCTGCCGGTCTTGAGGTTGTAGACCACCCGCTGCCCGCTCATGCTGCCGCGCGGCTGCTGGATATGGACATCGCCGGTGAAGACCACGATTTCGGTCCGGAGGTTGTAGTCGACGCCATCGGCGCGCGCCGTCATCGGCGTGCCGTCGTCCATCACCTGTTTCAGCACCACCGGGCCGCCACTGAACACCGCGCGGGTCGGGTCGCTGTCGGTCATGGTGATGCGCGCGGTGCTGGAGGTGATGTCGAGGCTGCCCTGGGTGATGTGCACGCCGCCGGACAGGGTGTTGACGCTGTCGCTGCTGAATGTACCGACCTGGTGCCCGGCCTCTATGTCCATGGGCTGGCGGCGGTCGGAACTGCGCGCCAGCGCCGTCGTGGCCACGAGCATCGCGGCCACGGCGAGCAGCAGCGCGGGGAGGCGCCGGGGCGCGTGGCAGCGTTGGTCAGCGTTGCGGGACATGGCGGATGCGTACCTGGGACTTGATTTCGTAATGCTTGCTGGCCAGGTTGGTGACCAGGCCGCGGCCGCGCAGTATAGAACCGGGTTGGGTGATGGTGACGGCGACGGGCGAGACGGCCAGGTTCCTGTTGGGGAATACGTTCAGCCGCTCGGTCCGCATCGCCACCTTGTGCGCCTCGGGCGGGCTGTCGACCCGCACGTCGCCCCTCAGGCGCAGTTCATTGCCCTTGGCCGAGACCCAGCCGGTCTTCGCCCGGACCTGCCAGTAATGCTGTTCGGAATCCGGCAGCAGGAACAGTGGCGTCTCCATCGCCATGGTGTGGTCGCCCGGATCGCGCGCCATCCGCGGCGCGCGCAAGGTGAAGGACTCCTTGCCGGTGGCGGCATCCAGTGCGACCAGTTCGAAATCGTGCAGCACGTAGTCGGAGCGGCCGCCGCCGCCGCCGCTGGCTCCGGATTCCCCGCGATGGGTCCATACCGACCAGCCCGAGACGATGGCGCCGGCCAGCAACAGCAGCGTCAGGGTGGCGCGCCAGCTCACGCCAGCAGGCCTTCGACATGGCCCTGCGCGGCCAGCAGCAGGTCGCACAGCTCGCGCGCCGCGCCCCTGCCGCCACGGGCGACGGTGCGCCAGTGCACGCGTTCGCGGATCCACGGGTGCGCATCGGCCGGCGCCGCCGCAAGCCCCGCCACGCGCAGCACGCCCAGGTCGGCGAGGTCGTCCCCCATGAAGGCCACCGCGTCCATGTCGATGCCGTGGCGCGCGGCGAGTTCACGCACGCAGGCGAGCTTGTCCTTGACCTGCGAGAACGACTCGGCCCCGAGCTCGGCGGCGCGGCGCTGGGCGATCGCCCCGGGGCGCGCGGTGACGAAGGCGACCGCGAACCCGAAGCGCTTCAGCAGCGCCAGGCCCTGGCCATCCTGGACATGGAATGCCTTCAGTTCGCGGCCGTCGTCGTCCAGCAGCAGGCGTCCGTCGGTCAGCGTGCCATCGACGTCGAAGCAGGCGAGGCGGATCTTCGCTGCGCGCGCCAGGATGTCCGCTGGATAGTCGCTGGCGTGGGAATAGGGCATCGGCGGTCGCTCAGGGGGCGCGGGGCATCACACCACCCGCGCGCGCAACAGGTCATGAATGTTGAGCGCGCCGACCACGCGGCCGTCGCCGTCGACCACCAATAGCGCGTTGATCTTGTGCGCCTCCATCATCTGCGCGGCCTCGACCGCGAGCGCGTCGGAGCCGATCGACTTCGGCGTCCGGGTCATCACCTCGGCGATGCGGGTGGCGCGCAGGTCGATGGCGGCGTCGTCGAGGGTACGGCGCAGGTCGCCGTCGGTGTACAGGCCGAGCAGGCGGTCGCCCTCGTCGACCACCGCGGTGATGCCCAGGTGCTTGCGGCTCATTTCCAGCAAGGCCTCGCTGAGCGAGGCTTCGGCGCGGACCCGGGGCACGTCGTCGCCGCTGTGCATGACGTCGGTGATGTGCAGCAGCAGGCGCCTGCCGAGCGCGCCGGCCGGGTGCGAACGGGCGAAGTCGTCGGCGGTGAAGCCGCGCGCTTCCAGCAGCGCGACCGCCAGTGCGTCGCCCAGCGCCAGCGCGGCGGTGGTGCTGGCGGTGGGCGCCAGGTCGAGCGGGCAGGCCTCGGCCGGGACGCTGACGTCGAGGTGGATGTCGGCGGTGGTGGCCAGGGTGGAGTCGGCGCGGCCGGTCATCGCGATCACGCGGTTGCCCTGGCGCTTGAGCACCGGCAGCAGCATCAGCAGCTCGTCGGTCTCGCCGGAATAGGACAGCGCCAGCACCACGTCGGCGTCGGTGATCATGCCCAGGTCGCCGTGGCCGGCCTCGCCCGGATGCACGTAGAAGCTGGGCGTGCCGGTGGAGGCGAAGGTCGCGGCGATCTTGCGCGCGATGTGCCCGGACTTGCCCATCCCGGTGCAGACGGCGCGGCCGCGGCCGGCCAGCAGCAGCCGGCAGGCGTCGCCGAAGGCGCCGTCGATGCGCGCGGCGATCGCCTCCAGCCCCCGCGTCTCCACCTCGAGCACGCGGCGGCCGCTGGCGGCGAAGTCGAATTTTTCGGCAGTTGCGGGGTCGGGCGCCATCGGCACGGCGGTGCATTCCGCTAGACTTGATCGTCCGATTTTACGCGACTGGCCCGATGAACGCCGAAACCATCCAGCAATTGATCGAGCAGGGCCTGCCCGGCGCCCGGGCCAGGGTCGAGGGGCCCGATGGCGTGCACTTCGAGGCCACCGTGGTCAGCGATGCGTTCCGCGGCAAGCTGCCGCTGGCCCGCCACCGGCTGGTCTACGCCACGCTGGGCGAGCGCATGGGCGGCGAGATCCACGCGCTGGCGCTGAAGACGCTGACGCCCGAAGAAGCAGGCGCCTGAGCATGCAGAAGATCGTCGTCCAGGGCGGCGTGCCGCTGCGCGGCGAGGTCCGCATCTCCGGCGCCAAGAACGCGGTGCTGCCGATCCTGTGCGCGGGCCTGCTCGCCGACGCGCCGGTGCTGATCCGCAACGTGCCCAACCTGCACGACGTCAAGACCACGCTGCGTCTGCTGGCCGAACTCGGCGCCGGCATCACGCTCGACGACAGCTTCGACATCCGCATCGACCCGCGCAGCGTGCGCAGCCATGTCGCGCCATACGAACTGGTCAAGACCATGCGCGCCTCGGTGCTGGTGCTGGGGCCGCTGCTGGCCAGGCACGGCGCCGCGGAAGTGTCCCTTCCGGGCGGCTGCGCGATCGGCTCGCGGCCGGTGGACCAGCACATCAAGGGCATGCAGGCGCTGGGCGCGGAGGTCAGCGTCGACCACGGCTTCATCAAGGCGTCCGCGAAACGACTGCGTGGCGCGCGCGTGGTGTTCGACATGGTCAGCGTCGGCGCCACCGAGAACGTGCTGATGGCGGCCACGCTCGCCGAAGGCCGCAGCGTGCTGGAGAACGCGGCGATGGAGCCGGAGATCGTCGACCTCGCGCAGTGCCTGGTGGCGATGGGCGCCAGGATCGAGGGCGCCGGCAGCGGGCGGATCGTGGTCGAGGGCGTGGAGCGCCTGCATGGCGGCGAGCACGCGGTGGTCGCCGACCGGATCGAGACCGGCACCTTCCTGGTCGCCGCGGCGATGACCGGCGGCCGCATCACCGCCACCCACGCGCGACCGGACACCCTCGACGCGGTGCTCGACAAGCTCAAGGAAGCCGGCGCCGAGCTCGATTGCGACGGCGACCGCATCAGCCTGGACATGCATGGCCGCCGCCCGCACGCGGTGAATTTCAGCACCGCGCCGCACCCGGCGTTCCCGACCGACATGCAGGCGCAGTTCATGGCACTGGACTGCATCGCCGACGGCGTCGGCGTGATCAACGAGACGATCTTCGAGAACCGTTTCATGCACGTGCAGGAGCTGCAGCGGCTGGGCGCCGACATCCGGGTCGAGGGCCACACCGCGATCGTGCGCGGCGTCGACAGGCTCGGCGGCGCGCCGGTGATGGCGACCGACCTGCGCGCCTCGGCGTCGCTGATCCTGGCCGGCCTGGTGGCCGAAGGCGAAACCACCATCGACCGCATCTACCACCTGGACCGCGGCTACGAGAACATCGAGGCCAAGTTGTCGGGGCTGGGGGCGAAGATCCGCCGCATTCCGGCTTGAGCTCCCGGCGCGCCATCCGCATGTTCGCAGTGATGGCATGGGACACCTGATTGGACCACCGTCATCCGTGCAGCAACGTCCACAGCGCACCGGCGATGGCCGAGGCCAACAAGGTCCAGGCCATGGGCAGCCTGAAGCGCAGCATGGCGACAAGCGCCATGGCGGCCAGTACGAATGCGGCGGGCTCGAGGCTGGCCCAGACCGGAACATCCAGGCGCAGCCAGCCGATATCGTGCCGATCCACCTGCTGGAACACCGTATGCAGCGTGAACCACACGGACAGGTTCAGGATCACGCCGACTACCGCGGCCGTGATCGCGGACAACGCCGAGTGGAGCGCGCGGTTGCTGCGCAACGCCTCGATGTACGGCGCACCGAGGAAAATCCACAGGAAACAGGGCACGAAGGTCACCCATGTCGCCAGCAGTGAGCCCAGGACGCCAGCCAGCAGCGGCGACATCCCGAGCTGGTGCTGGTAGGCCGCCTGGAACGCGACGAACTGCACGACCATGATCAACGGGCCGGGCGTGGTTTCGGCCAGCGCCAGGCCATCGAGCATCTGCCCGGGCGTCAGCCAGCCGTAGCCTTCCACCGCGCGCTGCGCGACGTATGCCAGCACCGCGTAGGCCCCGCCGAACGTCACCATCGCGGTCTGGCTGAAGAACAGGCCCTGCTGTGCCAGCACGCTGTCGCGGCCCAGCCAGGTGATGACCGCAAGCACGGGTAACCACCACAGGCCGAGGCTGACGGCCAGAACCAGCAGCGCGCGCCGTTTCGATGGTCGCGTGTGCGCCAGCTCGCCTCGTGCCAGGGCGCGATCAACGAGGTAATGCGCGTCGTCGTGGGCATCCCCGGTGGTGGGATCGGGGAAATACGCAGGGAGGATCCAGCGGCCCAGCATCCCCAGCAACGCCGCGCCCAGGACGATCAGCGGGAACGACACCCCGAATGCGAAGATCGCCACGAATGCGGTCGCCGCGATGCCGGCCAGCAAGCCGTTCTTCAGGGCGCGCCGGCCGATGCGCAGCACCGCCTCGACGACGACCGCCAACACCGCGGCCTTGAGGCCGAAAAAAATCGCGCTGACGACCGGTACCTGACCAAGCCTGGCGTAGAGCACGCTCAGGGCCAGGATCGTCAACATGCCCGGCACGACGAACAGCACGCCGGCGATCAGACCGCCGCGGGTACGGTGCATGAGCCAGCCGATGTACACGGCCAGCTGCTGGGCTTCCGGGCCCGGAAGCAACATGCAGTAGTTGAGCGCATGCAGGAAGCGCGGCTCGCTGATCCAGCGCCGATCCTCGACGAGCTCACGGTGCATCAGCGCGATCTGGCCCGCAGGCCCGCCAAAACTGAGCCAGCCGATCCTGGCCCATACCCGCGTCGCTTCGCGCAGGGAAACAGGCTGCGGTACTTGCGGGCCATCCGCGTCGTGGACCATGGCAATCGTCCCTGCAATCGGGCCCCTGCAATGGGGATGCAAACGCCCATCCGGCGCAGGTCCAGGCACCTGTCGCCCGTGTTCCATGCGCGCCGGCCAGCCACTGTAGGACGCGGCCCCGGATCGCGCCATCATGGCGGCCGCGCCGTCGCAGCGGACATTTCCCCGCCCCGTCAACGCACCTCGCCGCATCAGCCCGGAGCGGAAAAAGCCCCGCGTTGCGCGGGGCTTGTGGCGTCGCTCGCTGCCTGCCTTAGCTGCCAACGCGGCGGCACTGTCACGATTGCCCGGGCAGTCAGTGCACCGACTTCAGCTGCAGGTCCATCTCGTCCTTGCCGTCCTTGCGTTGCAGGATCCGCGCCGGCACCGGCAGGCCCCGGACCACCCAGATCACGGTCTGCTTGTTGCCGTCGGTGCGTGACACCTTCGTTGCGGGTTGCGGCTTGCCGGCGACCTGGATCGTGTCCTGGCCGGCGATTTCGTAGTTGAGCTGCTTGGCGCGGCCGTCGTCGACCATGTGGTAGTCCAGCGGCCTGCCCGCGGCGACATCGCGCGGGATCGCCAGGTTGACCAGCATCGCGTCGAGATCGCCTGCGCGCAGCGCCACCGGGCCGGCGCGGTCGGCCTTGACGTCGCCGCTCCAGCGCGCTTCCTTCCGGTTCCAGTCGTAGGTCGCCTGCTTGCTGCTCTTCTTGATCAGCAGCATCGAGGAATCGCTGTTGGACAGCGGCTTCCATTTCCCGCCATCCGCTTCGAACACGGTGTTCTGGCTGAGCTGGGCGATCGCGCTGTCGATCTCGAGGCTGTACTTCCAGCGATCGCCGCCGCTTGGCGCCAGGGTCATCGTGCCGGTGCCGTGCAGGCCCATGTAATTGGCCTGGTAGGTGGCGGTGAACGGCTTGAGCGTGGCCGGCTGCGCCGCGAAGGCGGGCATCGCGATGGCCATGGCCAGGCAACCCGCCGCACGCAGGGCGGACTTGCGGACGCGGAGGCGGGCCATCGTCGCGGGGATCGTCGTAGTCATCGTCATTGCATGGCTTCCTTGTATTCGACCAGGCGCAGGTCGGTGCTGTCGTCGCCGTCTTCGCGTTGCAGGATGCGGATCGGCGTCGGCACGCCGCTGGCGACCCAGACCACGGTCTGGTCGTTGCCGTCTTCGCGACTGACCCGCATCGCGTCGTAGGACAGTCCGTCGACCTCGATGCTCTCGGTTTGGGCAGCGACGACGTAGGTGTGTTCGCGGGCGCGACCGCCCTCGACGAAACGGTAGTGCAGGGTCTTGCCGGGCACGGAGTCCCGGATCAACGCAAGGTCGATCAGCACGCCGCTGAGATCGCCCTCCTGCAGGGAGACGGGACCGCGCCGCGATGGCTTGACGTCGCCGGTCCAGCGGGCGCTGCGCGCGGTCCAGTCATAGACGCCGGTGCTGTGCTTGCTGGCCAGGAACATGCGTCGCACGGTGCTCTGGCTGAGCGGGCGATAGCCCCGGCCGTCGCTGGCGAACAGCGTGCTTTGCTGCATCTTCAATCCGGTCATCCGCACCAGGCCGCTGCCCTTCATGCCCAGGTCGATGCGCCAGCGGTCGTCTTCGAGTCGCACCAGTTGCATGGTGGCGGAGCCGAGATGGCGGCCATCGCTGAATACCTGGTAGGTGGCCACGAACGGGGTCAGCACAGGCGCTTCCGGCGCCGATGCGGGAGCGCCAGCGACAGGCATGGCCGGGGCATCCTGGGGGAGTACGGCCGGCGCCTGCTGCGCCTGCGCTGCCCCGGAAAGCAACAGGCACGCCAGGAGCAGGGATCGCCCGCGGATCGATCGCAGCAGGCGCCCGCCCGGAAACAGAACGCTTGGCAGGGACATGGCGGTCAGGGCTCGATCGGGGCGAAATGACCGCTGCAATCTAATTGCAACGGAGTAAACAGCGGATGACCGTCGAGCAGGGGCGTTGCGCCGTGTTCAGAGATGCGGCCGGCGACCGCCAGCCGCGCGACCGCGACCAGCAGCGGATGTTCGGCCCGCAGCACGCGCGCGGCCAGCCGTTCCGGCGTGTCGGCGGCACGCACCGGCACGCGCGCCTGCGCGATCACCGCGCCGGCATCGAGCTCGGGCACCACGAAATGCACGCTCGCCCCGTGCTCGCGCTCGCCGGCCTGCAGGGCGCGTGCGTGCGTGCGCAGGCCGCGATAGGCCGGCAGCAGCGAGGGGTGGATGTTGAGCAGGCGGCCACGGAAGCGGCCCACGAAATCCTCGCCGAGGATGCGCAGGTAGCCGGCGCACACGATCCAGTCCGGCCGCACGGCAGCAACGGCTTCGGCAAGCTCGGCGTCGAAACCGGTGCGTTCCCGGTACGCCCTGGCATCGCGGCTCCAGCGCAGCGCCTGGGGCACGCGCCGCAGCGCCTCGGCATCCGGGCGGTCGGAGAACACGCCGACGACCTGTGCATCGAGGTCGCCGGATGCGATCGCATCGAGCAGCGCCTGCAGGTTGCTGCCGCGGCCCGACGCCAGCACCGCGATGCGCCGCAAGCCGATCAGCGGCATGCTTTCCCCGAACGACGCACGGCTGGCGGCAACCCGGGCGAGCGGATGTCCATGACCATGCTTGGATTGCCAACGCTCACGAACGATCAGGCGATGCGGACGCGGGGTTCGCCCGTCGCCGGGACCACGGCGCCGATGGCGCGATGCCCGAGGCCGAGGCGATCCAGCTCCGCGCCGATCGCGGCCACGGCAGCCGGCGCGACGACCAGCACGAAGCCGATGCCGCAATTGAAGGTGCGCCACATCTCCTCGCGCGGCACCGCGCCTTCGCGCCGCAGCCAGTCGAACACCGGCGGCAGCTCGATGGCCGAGGCTTCGATGTCCAGGCCGAGGCCCTCGGGAACCACGCGGATGATGTTCTCGGTCAGGCCGCCGCCGGTGATGTGCGCCATCGCATGGATCGCCGCGCCATGGTCGCCGCGCAGCAGTTCCAGCACCGGCTTGACGTACAGCACGGTCGGCGCCATCAGCGCATCGACCAGCTTCACGCCGCCGACGGCGACGTCGGCGGGGCGCCCGGCGCGGTCGTAGATGCGGCGGACCAGCGAATAGCCGTTGGAATGCGGGCCGCTGGAGTCGATGCCGACCAGCACGTCGCCGGCGCGCACCTTGCCGCCGTCGAGCAATTCCGATTTCTCGACCGCGCCGACGGTGAAACCGGCCAGGTCGTACTCGCCCGGCGGGTACATGTCGGGCATCTCCGCGGTTTCGCCACCGATCAACGCGCAGCCGGCCATTTCGCAGCCGCGGGCGATGCCGCCGACCACCGCGACCGTGGTGTCGACGTCGAGCTCGCCGGTGGCGAAGTAGTCGAGGAAGAACAGCGGTTCGGCGCCCTGCACCAGCACGTCGTTGACGCACATGCCGACCAGGTCGATGCCGATGGTGTCGTGGCGGCCGAGCTGCTGCGCCAGCCTGAGCTTGGTGCCGACGCCGTCGGTGCCCGACACCAGCACCGGCTCGCGGTACTTGCCCGACAGGTCGAACAGCGCGCCAAAACCGCCCAGGCCGCCCATGACCTCGGGGCGGAAACTGCGCTTCACCAATGGCTTGATGCGTTCGACCACCGCATTGCCGGCATCGATGTCGACCCCGGCATCGCGATAGGTGAGGGGGGCGGGAACGGGGGGCTTGGGCGTGTTCACACGGGATCCGGTGCGCGTTCGTCGGCGCGCGAAAGCGCGATTTTAACAGTGCCATCGTGGCCAGGGCCCATCATCGGGCGTTCCAATGGACGTGCTGGCACGGGTACGGCACCATTTCGACTGGTTCGCAGGGCAAGGAAGGGCGATGCTTCGGACAATCCGGATGGCGTGGGCGGCGGGATGGCTGCTGGCGGTGCTGGTCGGCGGCACGGGGCCGGCCCATGCGCAGCGTGTCGAGGGCGACCGCGCGGCCGCGCAGGGCGTCTACCAGGCCGAGGTGCCGGTCCGCAGCCAGGGCGAAGGCGAGCGCAACGCCGGGTTCGCGCGTGCGCTGGCGCAGGTGCTGGGCAAGCTGTCCGGCGATCGCAGCGCCGCCGGCCGGCCGGGCGTCAGCGACGAGTTGCGCCGCGCCAGGGACTACGTCGAAGGCTACGACTACCGCCAGGATGAAGGCGTGTCGGCGACCACCGGTGCCCCGACCTACGACACCACCCTGATCGTCCGTTTCGACCGGGACAAGGTCGACGACATCGCCGCCGCGCTCGGCCTGCCGGTCTGGCCCACGCCGCGGCCCAAGCCGGTGTTGTGGCTGGCGATCGACGATGGCAGCGGCCCGCGGCTGGTCGGCCTTTCCAGGGCCGACGCCGCCCGCTCGGCGCTGGATCGGGCGGTCGAACGCGGTTACCGCCTCGGCCTGCCGTCGGGCAGCGCCGCCGAGCAGGCCGCGGTCGGTGCCATCTGGCGCGGCGACGCCAGCGCCATCGCCCGCATCTCGGCGCACTACCGCCCGCCGATGCAGCTGATCGGCAAGCTTTACCGCGGCAAGGGCGGCTGGGTCGCGGACTGGATCTTCGTCGACCACGGCAAGGTGCTGTCGCGCTGGTCCAGCGACGACGCCAGCGCACGCCGGACGATGGCCGCGGGCGCCGACGGCGCCGCCGATGCCCTCGTGCGCAGGTATGCCAAGGCCGCGCCGGTGGGGCCGGCGGGCCGGTATGTCGTGCGTTTCACCAACATCCATGGCAGCCAGGACTACATGCGCCTGTCGGCCTACCTCGAGGGATTGTCGGTGGTACAGGGAATCACGCCGCTGCGGGCGACCCCGGAGGCGCTGGAGCTCGAACTGCAGCTGGCCACCGGGATCCGCGGTTTCAACCGCGTGCTCGACGACGAACTGCTGGAAGCCGGCGGCGAAGGCGAGCCGCCGACCTTCCGGTTGCGCTGAGGCCGGTCTTGGACGATCGCGACGAGAACGCGCTGGCCAGCTTCCTGCAGCGCCTGCAGTGGGGGCTGCTGGCGCTGGCCGCGGGCTGGCTGGTCTGGCTGCTGGCGCCGGTGCTGACGCCGTTCGTGCTGGCGGCGTTGCTGGGCTGGCTCGGCGATCCGCTGGTGGACCGGATCGAGCGCGCGGGCCGCTCGCGCAACGCCGCGGTGATCCTGGTGTTCACGGCGATGGCGGCGGTCGTGCTGCTGGGCCTGTTGCTGCTGCTGCCGTTGCTGCAGCGGCAGGTCATCACCCTGGTGACTTCGCTGCCGCACTACCGCGACTGGTTCGTCGGTACCGCGCTGCCGTGGGTCGAGGCGCGCACCGGGCTGCAACTGGTGGGCTGGCTGGATCCGGCGCGCCTGATCGAGCTGGCGCGCACGCATTGGGAGCAGGCCGGCGGCGCGGCGGCGAGCATGCTCGGCTACCTGTCGCGTTCGGGGTTCGCGCTGCTGGGCTGGGTCGCCAACATCGTGCTGCTGCCGGTGCTGACGTTCTTCTTCCTGCGCGACTGGGACCTGCTGGTGGAGCGGGTCGCCGCCTTGGTGCCGCGCGACCACACCGCGACCGTGTCGCGGCTGGCGCGCGAATCCAGCGAGGTCCTTGGCGGCTTCCTGCGCGGGCAACTGCTGGTGATGCTGATCCTGGGCGTGCTCTACGGGATCGGGCTGTGGGCGGTCGGGCTCGACCTCGGCATCCTGATCGGCATCATCGCCGGGCTGCTGACCTTCGTGCCCTACCTGGGGCCGGCGACGGTGGTCGTGCTCGGTGGCATCGCCACGTTGGTGCAGTTCGGCGACTGGCAGCACCTGGCCGGGGTGGCGGTGGTGTTCGCCGTCGGCCAGGTGATCGAGAGCTACTGGCTCACGCCCAAGCTGGTCGGCGACCGCATCGGCCTGCATCCGGTGGCGGTGATCTTCGCGGTGCTGGCCGGCGGCACCCTGTTCGGTTTCCTCGGCATGCTGCTGGCGCTGCCGGTGGCGGCGATCGCC
>JAKFDF010000061.1:0-2819 GCA_036676275.1 Lysobacter sp. | reverse complement strand
GACCAGCACCGCGGTCATCAGGATCGTGCAGGCGATGATGACCGGCAGCCCGGCGCCGCCGCTGGTCACGAAGGCCAGCGCGGTGGCTACCGCCTCGATCGCCAGCGCGACGAGGATGCTGCGGCCGTTGGTCTTGAACAACGACGGCTGGTATTGCGCCTTCAATGCCGCGGTGTGCGCCGCCTGCGCCGACTGCATGGTCGAGGCATTGGTATTGTCGAGCTTGAGTTCGTCGCTGCCGCCGCGGAACAGCTTCTCCAGCAGTGCGCGCTGCGAAACGGTGGCGTGCGATGCGCCGGGATGCAGGCGTTGCAGCATCCAGGCGTCCTTCAGCAGCTTGTCCTGGCGGTGGATGCGCACGTCGCCCTCCACGGCAAGCGCGAGCAGGTCGGCGGAGAAACAGCGGGTGTCGTAACCCATGCGCCGGAGGTAGCGCAGCCCGGCCGGTGAGTGCCCCGCCGGTGGCTCGTAGCGGGCGATGATCGTGCCGGGGCGCGGGTCGCGCCCGACCTTGCGCCAGCGTTGCAGGCAGTAACCGGCCATCGCGAGCAGGCCGAGCAGCGCGATCAGTGCGCCGATGTTGTCCTTGAAGAACCACAGCACGCGCTGCGCGCGCGTGGGCGCGGGCACCAGGCCTTTCGGGAACGACAGCACGATGGTCAGGCCCTGTTGCGGCGCCAGCGGCCGGGTGAGTCGCCAATGCGCCGTGCCCGGTGCGGGCAGGCCGGCAACGAAATTGCGTTCGCTGGCGCCCTGCGCGCCGGTAAAGCCGCTGGCCCGCAGGTCGGCGACCGGTACCGGTCGTGGCAAGCGCACCTCGACGCTGCCGCGCTCGATCGGGAACGCCCAGCCGGTGCCGATCGCGTTCCAGTACAGCTCGTCGTGGTCGGCGAAGAAGCCGAGCTGGCGGGTGGTGCGGTAGTGCAGGGCATAGGCATGGTCGGCCGGCGCCGGCAGCAAATCGTCGTTGCCGGTATTGATGCGCACGCCGTTGGGCTTGCGTTCGGTGAACCAGGGCTCGGGGCGACCATCGCGGGTGACGCCGAGCATCTCGAAGTCGACCACGACGCGGTTGCCGTAGCGGTCCCTGTAGCGGGTCGGGAAGTCGCGGTAGATGCCGCGCCGGATCTGGTCGCCCTCCGCGCGCACGACGATGCGCTCGGTGACGTCGAGGCTGCCATCGGGCTGGACCACGACCATGCTGTCGTAGGCAAGGATGCGTTCCTGCGCCGCAAGTGGCGCGGAAAGCGACCACGCCAGCGGCAACAGCAGCAATGCCAGCAACGGGCGCATCCTCATCGGGCCATCTCCACCCGGATCGCCGTGCGTTCGTCTTCGCCTGCCTGGAAGAATTCCGCGCCGCCGAAGCCGAAGCCGCGCGCGATCATCGCATCGGGGAAGCGCTGGGTGCCGTCGTTGTAGTCGCGCACCGCGCCGTTGTAGAAGCGGCGCGCGTATTGCAGCTGTTCCTCGACCGCGACCAGGTCGCGCTGCAGTTGCAGGAAGTTCTCGCTGGCCTTCAGGTCGGGATAGGCTTCCTTGAGCGCGAACAGGCGGACGAGGCCCAGTTGCAGGGCATTCTCCAGTTCCCCCAGCCGTGCCGGCGTGGCCTGGTTCAGCGCCTGCGTGCGCAATGCGGTCACCGCTTCCAGCAGGGCGTGCTCGTGGCCGGCGTAGCCCTGCACGGTGGCGACCAGTTGCGGCACCAGGTCGTGGCGGCGTTGCAGTTGCACGTCGATGTCGGCCCAGGCCGTGCGCACCTGGTTGCGCAGCCGCACCAGGCCGTTGAAGACCAGCAGCGCCCATGCGCCCAGCGCCAGCAGGATCAACAGCAGGACCAGCATCAGTGTCATCGTCGTCGCTCCCCGGCGAACCCGCGCGTTGCCGGCGCAGGATTGAAGTCGCGGCCATTATTGCGCGATGGGCCGGGGAGGTGCCCGTCAGGGCGCGGCGACGCGGATCTCGGTGTCGCCGACGCGCACCACCTGGCCGGCGCGGACCTTGCAGGTCTTGCGCAGCTCCACCGCGTCGTCGACGCGCACCGCGCCGCTGGCGACCAGCGCCTTGCCGGCGCCGCCGCTGTCGACCAGCCCGGCGAGTTTCAGCAACTGGTTGAGTTCGACGAACTCGCGGTCGAGCTCGAAATCGATGCGGTGCATGCGCGGCTCCCGATGGCGATCGCAGCCGGGGCCGCCATTGTCCCGGTCGCCGCCGCCTCAGCCGCCACGATACAGCGTCGGGAACAACCGCTTCAGGTGCACCAGCTTGGGGGCATCGTTGTAGACGATGTACGGCTCGTCGGGATGCAGGCGCAGGTAGTCCTGGTGGTAGGCCTCGGCCGGATAGAACTTCACCAGCGGCTCGAGCCGGGTCACGATCGGCTTCGCGAATGCCTTGGCGGCGGTCAGCTGCGCGATGTAGGCCTTGGCGATCTTCCGCTGGCCGGCGCTGGTGGTGAAGATCTGCGAGCGGTATTGCGGGCCGACGTCGGGCGATTGCCGGTTGAGCTGGGTCGGGTCGTGTGCGACCGAGAAATAGACCTTCAGCAGTTGCCCGTAGCTGACCTGCGCCGGGTCGTACACCACCCGGACCGATTCGGCGTGGCCGGTGCGGCCGCTGCCGACGATCGGGTAGCGCGCGGTGAGCGCGCTGCCGCCGGCGTAACCGGACACGGCGTCCTTGACGCCCTTGACGTGCTCGAACACCGCTTCCACGCCCCAGAAGCAGCCGCCGGCGAACACCGCGACCTGTTCGGCAGGCTTCGCGCCGTGCGGTGCATCGAGTTTCGGGTCGGGCAGCGGCACCGGCTTGCTGCGGGC
>JAKFDF010000060.1:0-1785 GCA_036676275.1 Lysobacter sp. | reverse complement strand
GACCCAGGGCACGGTGGCGGTGCTGGATGCCACGGTGACGGTCGGCTACAGCGACGAGTGCGCCGGTGACAGCTTCACCAAGACCTTCGACAACCAGATTCTGGTAACGCCGGGCCGCTTCATTCGTTCCGGGGATTCCGGCTCGCTGATGGTCGAGGATGTCGCCAGCCTGCCGCGGCGGGTGGGCCTGCTGTTCGCCGGCAGCCAGCGGGTGGCGGTGGCCAACCCGATCGACGAGGTGCTGAGCTTTTTCGCGGCCCGGATGGCCGGCGGTGTCGCGGCCAGCGGCGCCGAAGTAGCGGTCGAGTCCGCCAGGGCCAATGCGCGTGCCGCGCAGCAGCGGGCATCGGCCGAGTTGTTGCGGGTGCCTGGCGCCCAGGGCCACGGCATCGGCCTGAGCAGCCGCCGGCCCGGCGAACTGGCGATCAAATTGCTGGTCGAGCGCATCGGCCGCTCGACCATCGAAGCGGCGCCCACGGAGATCGACGGGGTGGCGGTGGAGCTGATGGAGGTGGGGCGGATTACCGCCTATTGAAGTGGTAGCCCGAGCCCCTGTGCCTCGGCGGACAGGAGCTCGGGCGCCTGCTAGCGCTGCGGCGGCTTGCGCACCGGCGCGCCGCCCGCCACGTAGTAGGGCGCGCTGCTGCGCGGCAGCGGGGCACGACCGCGGATTTTGTCGGCGATCTTCTCGGCCATCATGATGGTCGGCGCGTTGAGGTTGCCGGTGGTGATCAGCGGCATGATCGAGGCGTCGACCACCCGCAGCCCTTCGATACCGTGCACCCGGCCCTGGCCGTCGACCACCGCCATGGCGTCCTCGCCCATCTTGCAGGAGCAGGACGGGTGGAAGGCGGTTTCCGCATGCTGGCGGACGAAGGCGTCCAGTTCGGCGTCGCTCTGCACCTCGGCGCCGGGGCTGAGTTCGCGGCCGCGGTAGGGGTCGAGCGCTGCCTGCGCCATGATCTCGCGGGTGATGCGGATGCCGTCGCGGAACTCCTGCCAGTCCTGCTCGGTGCTCATGTAATTGAACAGGATGCTCGGGTGCTGGCGCGGGTCCTTCGACCTGGCCCGGATGCGTCCGCGACTCGGCGAGCGCATTGAGCCGACGTGGGCCTGGAAGCCGTGCTCCCTGACCGCGTTGCTGCCGTTGTAATTGATCGCCACCGGCAGGAAATGGTACTGGATGTTCGGCCACTCGAACTCCGGGCGGGTGCGGATGAAGCCGCCGGCCTCGAACTGGTTGCTGGCGCCGGTGCCCTTGCCGAGGAACAGCCATTTCGCGCCGATCGGCGGCTGGTTCCACCATTGCAGCGCCGGGTACAGCGACACCGGTTGCTTGCAGGCGTATTGCAGATACATCTCCAGGTGGTCCTGCAGATTTTCGCCGACCCCCGGCAGGTCGTGCACCAGCGCGATGCCCAGGTCGCGCAGCAGGGCGGCCGGGCCGACGCCGGAGCGCTGGAGGATCTGCGGCGAGGCGATGGCGCCGCTGCACAGCAGCACTTCGCGGCGCGCGCGCACGGTGGTCGGGGTGTTGCTGTCGCCGTGCAGGTAGGCGGCGCCGATGGCCCGCTTGCCGCTGAACAGGATGCGGTCGGTGAGGGCGTGGGTGACGATGCTCAGGTTGGGCCGGCCGCGGGCCTGGTCCAGGTAACCGCGGGCGGTGCTCGAGCGCCGGCCCTGCGGGGTCACGGTGCGGTCCATCGGGCCGAAGCCTTCCTGCTGGTAGCCGTTGAGGTCGTCGGTACGCGGGTAGCCGGCCTGCACGCCGGCCTCGACCATGGC
>JAKFDF010000059.1:0-16862 GCA_036676275.1 Lysobacter sp. | reverse complement strand
CTCGGGGGCGTGGAAAGCCTGGTCAACCATCCGGCGGTGATGACGCATGCGTCGATTCCACCGGCACGTCGTGCGCAACTGGGGATCGGGGACAACCTGGTGCGGTTGAGCGTGGGCGTGGAATCCCTGCAGGACCTGCGCACGGACCTCGACGCCGCGCTGGCCGGTTGATGGCGTCGGCGGCATGGATGACCGCAACGGAAACGCAATCGACGGAACGGCCGGCGACACGCGCATGAACGACATCAAACCCATCTTCATCATCGGCGCCCCGCGTTCGGGCACCTCGATCACTACCTGGGCGCTGGGCCAGCATCCGAACATCCAGCCCATGCCCGAAACCGCATGGATCGCCAGCCTCGCGGTCGGCGCCCACCTGTCCCACGGGAAGGGGTCGGAGCGCGGCCGCTTCTCGCACTTGTCCAACGTCGAGTTCCCGCTGGCGCCGTTCATGGCGCGGATCGGTGAAGCCGTCGACGCGATCGTGCAGGACGCATTCGCCGAGCGCTGCTCGCGCTTCTACGGCGATGCGGTGCGCAATCCGGCCTGGGTCCTGCCCGCGAACAGGCAGCACGTGCAGATGCAACTCAAGCGCCGCGGCAGCGATCCCAAGCGGCGCTGGATCGACGGCACCCCGCTCAACAGCTTCTATACTTGGGCGCTGGCGCAGATGTTCCCGCAGGCATTGTTCATCCACAACCTGCGGCCCCCGCATGAGGTCGCGACATCGCTGGAAGCCTTCGACAAGGTCGGTGCCGAGCCGCAGGCCCTCGAACAGGGCCTGGAAACCTGGATCTCGCATACCGAAAACGCCTGGTATACCGAACGCGGACTCGGCAGCCGGCGTGTCTTCCGGCTCCATTTCAACCGCATCGCCGATGAGCCGGAAACGCTTTTCCGCGAGGTCCTGGCCTTCCTCGGCGAGGGGTACTCGGCGGATTGCCTGTTGCCGTTGCGGAACAAGCTGAACTCGTCCGAGGTCGAGGACAAACGCAGCAAGAACCTGGAATTGCTGCGGGAAAACGTCGTTTTCCGGCGTGCCCAGGAGCTGTACGACATCGTCGAACGCCAGCCGGGTGGCGACGATCCCGACGAACTCTCGCTGCAGGTGGTCAGGCAAAGGTTCCTGGACTATTGCCACGACCGCGCGATCATCTGAACCGGCCCGGAGAGCAGCTTGGACCGCAGCGCGATATTGATCCTTGGAATGCACCGTGCCGGCACGTCCGCGCTGGCGCGCGTGTGTGCACTGCGTGGCGCGGATTTGCCGCGGCGGCTGTTGCCGGCGAATGAAGGCAACCTGGGCGGTTACTGGGAGCCGGCCGGCGTGGTGGCGCTCAACGACCGCATCCTCGACTACTACGACCTGGCCTGGGACGATCCGTTCGCCGGTTCCCGGCTGCCGTCCCCGGAGCGCATCCCCGCGAGCTTCCACGCCGAAGCCCGGCAGGTGATCCAGCGCGAATATGGCGATTCGCCCCTGTTCGTGCTCAAGGATCCGCGCTGCACGCTGCTGCGCGCATTCTGGACCGACGTATTGCGGTCGCTCGGCGTCAGGGCGTGTCCGGTGGTCATCATGCGTCCCTGCGACGAGGTGCTCGATTCGCTGGTGCGCCGCGACCACACCAGCGCCACGAGCGCGGGGTTGTTGTACGCCGCCTACGGGCTTGCGGCAGCGGAAGCCGCTGGCCACGGCGCGTCGTTCGTCACTTACAAGCAACTGATCGACAACTGGCGTGAATGCACTGATCGAGTCGCCGTCGAGCAGCAGTTCGCCTGGCCAGCGGTCGAAGATGCTGCTGCGCGGGTCGAGGCATACCTGCAACCGTCGACGCGGACCGGACCGCCGCCCGCGCTGCCTTCCCAGGTCGCCGAATGGGCCGAAGCGGCCTGGAGCTGGTGCCGGGACAGGGCTGCCGGGCTTGCCAGGCCGGAGGCGGAACTGGATGCCGCCCGGACTGGCCTGGCGTCCGCGGCCGAAGCCTGCGCACCGTTGCTGCTCGATCGGGCGCGACGCCTGCGCGAAACCGATGCGCTGCGGGAATCCGCATTGCTCGAGCGCGATTCGGTGTTGCGCATATATCGGGAAACCGATGCCGTGCTGCACAGTACCCGCGCGGACTACGAGACGCGGTTGGCCGATGTCGACGCGGAGCTGCGCCAGGCCCAGGCGGATTACCAGCAGCGTGACCAGGAATGCACCGGGTTGCGGGCCGAGCACGATGCGATGCGGGCCGCACTCAACCGGGCCTATCGCGAGTCCGACGAGTTGCGCCGCGAACTCACGGCCATCCTCGGCAGCCGCAGCTGGAAGCTGACCAGGCCATTGCGGGCGGCGATGCGCAGGGCGCATGGCCAGGATCCCGCCGATACGGACTTGTTGCGGCTGTCGGCGATGGCTGGCGAACGCCTTGATACCGGCACCGGGGACGCGATGGCGAGGGAGGAAGGCGGGACTGCCCTGCCGCAGGCCGGCGGCCTGCACCGGGTCCACGCCGGCCTGCGGGATTTCCTGGTTGCGGAGTTCGACGAAACCGTGGCCGCCGACGTGGTGCTGAGGATCGATCGCTTCCGCCTGCCGACCCCGGCCGCGGAAGCACGGGCTGCCGCGCGCATCACGTGCACGGAGCAGGAGGCCACGGCGTGGGTCCGGGACATCGCGCGGCGTGCCGGGCAGCGACCGGAGCCTGGAGCGGAACCGGACGTCTCGATCGTGATCCCGGTGTACAACCAGCTGCCGTTCACCCTCGCCTGCATCGACGCGCTGGTCGCGCACCAGACCCGGTACACGTTCGAGATCCTGGTCGGCGACGACGCCTCGAACGATGCCACCGAGGCAGCGCTGGCAACGCCGATCCGGGGCGTCCGCCATGTCCGGCACCCGCAGAACCTCGGTTTCGTCCGCAACTGCAACGAGACCGCACGGCATGCGCGCGGGCGATACGTCCTGTTCCTCAACAACGATACCCTGGTGTTGCCGCGCTGGCTGGACGAGCTGGTAGGCACGCTCGACGCCAACCCGGACATAGGCCTTGCCGGTTCCAAGCTGGTCTACCCGGACGGACGCCTGCAGGAGTGCGGCGCGATCGTCTGGCGCGACGGATCGGCCTGGAACTACGGGCGCCTGGACGATCCCCGGCGTCCGGAATACGGCTACCTGCGCGACGTCGATTACGTTTCCGGGGCATCGATCGCGTTGCCTCGCCGGTTGTGGCTGGAGCTCGGCGGTTTCGACGAATTATTCGTGCCCGCCTACGCGGAAGACGCGGACCTGGCGTTCCGCGTTCGCGCGGCGGGTTGGCGCACCGTGGTCCAGCCGCTGTCGCAGCTGCTGCACTTCGAAGGCATCAGCTCGGGCACCGACCTGGGCTCCGGGGCAAAGGCCTACCAGGTGCAAAACCTGCGCAAGCTGCACGATCGCTGGAGCGGGGTGTTGGCGGCGCATCGCCCCAACGCCGAGCATCCGGAACTCGAAAAAGAGCGCTTGGTCGCGCGCAGGGCGCTGTTCGTCGACCACTGCACGCCCACGCCGGACGAGGATGCAGGCTCCGTGGTCGCGTTCGAGGTCATGAAGGCGTTCCTGCGGCATGGTTACAAGGTGACCTTCGTCCCCGAGGACAACTTCGCCCACATGGGCGGAACGACGCGCGACCTGCAGCGCATCGGCATCGAGCCGATCTACCATCCGGCCTATTCGACGATGGGCGCGTTCCTTTCGCGGCGGGATGACTCGTTCGACGTCGTCTTCCTGCACCGCTTCGGGGTCGGGGACGCGCACATGGATGCGTTGCGGCGGAAGTATCCGGCGGCACGGATCGTTTTCCTGAATGCCGACCTGCACTACGTGCGCGAGATGCGGCAGGCGGAGCTGGATGGCGATGCCGCGGCGATGGCCCGTGCCGAGAAGGCGCGCCGCAAGGAACTGCGCGTCATCGCCAAGGCCGATGTCGCGCTGGTGCATTCCGATTACGAACGATCATTGCTCGAAGCGGAGTTGCCCGGGGCACGGGTCGTGTTGTTCCCGCTGATCCACGACCCGGTGGAAGAGGTCCGGCCGCTGGATGGCCGCGAAGGGGTGTGCTTCGTCGGCGGGTTCCGCCATCCGCCCAACGTCGACGGAATCCGCTGGTTCGTCGATGCCGTATGGCCGCTGGTGCTCGAGGCAGTGCCCGGGGCGCAGCTGCAGATCGTCGGCAGCCACATGCCCCCGGAGGTCGCGGCGCTAGGCGAGGTGCGCGGAGTGCGTGCGATCGGTTTCGTCGATGACCTGAAGTCGTTGCTCGGCCGCGCCCGCGTGTCGGTGGCGCCGCTGCGATACGGTGCCGGCGCGAAGGGCAAGGTGGCGGGCAGCCTTGCCGAAGGCCTGCCGACGGTTTGCACGCCAATCGCGGCCGAGGGGATGCTGCTGGAAGATGGCGTCAATGTGCTTGTTGGAGAAGGGCCGCGACAGCTGGCGGCCCACGTCGCTTCGCTGTTGATCGACGATGCGCGCTGGCTGCAGCTGTCGAAGGGTGGCCTTGAATATGCGAAGGCCACGACATCCAGCGCCCGCGCGCGGGAACGCCTGCGCGAAATCCTCGAACGATAGCGGGGATCCGCGTTCCGGAGTGGTCAGTGGCCCTCCTCCAGGACCAGCTCGGCGACAGTGGCCTGGTCGGCCAGGTCGACTATCTCGAAGTGCATGCCGGGGCGGACCCAGGGTGCCAGAGGCCATGCCCCGCAGCGCCGCACGATCGAGCGCACGATGCGGTTGCCGGAGGCATCCGGCGACGAGACGCGCAGTTGCAGGTCACCGACCGTTCCCGGGAGGTTCCACAGCAACTGCCGCCCGGCGGGAGCCCCGTCCGCGGCGTGCAGCCAGAGCCCCGTGTTTCCGGCGATCAGTTCGCGCAACCCGGAGGGCAGTTTCGTGTTGAGTACCTCGTCTTCGTACTCGTCGATCACTTCCATGCCGCCATACCTGCGAATCCGTCCGTGCTCGAGCCACAGCGCCTTGTTGGCGATCCTGCGCAGCAGCCGGGTACTGTGCGAGGCGAGGACGACGATCGTCGACGCGTGCAGGAAATCCGTCATTCGTCCGATGATCTTTTCCTGGAAATTCGCGTCGCCCGCGCCGATCCACTCATCCATCACCAGGATGTCGTTGGAGAACGCGGTCGTGGCGGCAAAAGCCAGCCGCATCGCCATCCCTTGCGAGTAGGTATGCAGCGGCATGTCGAGGTACGGGCCGAGCCCGGTGAATTCCGCGATTTCCGGAAGTGCGGCATCGATTTCAGCGCGCGTCCTGCCTGCGATCAAGCCCTTGAGAACCAGGTTGCGATAGCCAGTTGCCTCCTGGCGGAAACCAAGGGACATGTTGAAGATCCCGGAGACGGTCCCGCTACGATGCACGACGCCGGAATCCGGATGGTAGATGCCCGCGAGGACGCGGAGCAGCGTCGACTTGCCACTGCCATTGTGGCCGACCAACGCCAGCCGGTCGCCGCGATCGAGGTCGAGTGAAACTTCGTCAAGCGCACGCACGTACGACTTGCCGCGGCGCAGGTGGATCCTGCCGCCCAGTTGTTCAACCGAGGCCGCTACGGAATGCCCCTTCTCGAGCGTGGTCACCGGGAACTCGATGCCAATCCCCTCGGCGCGCAAGTACATGCTCATATCCAGTGGGCCACGCGGCGGCGCGTCGCTGCGTAGACGGCTACGCCCAAGGCCATGCCGGCTGCATTGAATGCAAGCACCACGGCCCAGCTGCCCATCGGGATCCGGTCGTACATGAGCGGGTCACGGACGATGGCTATGAAATGCGAGATGGGGTTGTACTTCGCGATCAATGCGAGGCTGCCGCGCTGTGTTGGCATCCACAGGATCGGTGTTGCGAAGAAGATCAGCCTCATGCCGGTCTGGACGGTATGGTGCAGGTCGCGGTAACGCACGCATAATGGCGCCAGGATCGCGGCCAGCCATATCGAAGTCAGGAACAGCATCGCCAAAGCCGGCAGGACGGACCATGCCCGGATGCTCCAAGGCGCCGGTTTCCAGTACAGCGCCAATGCCATCACCAGCATGGTCATCGCGAAAACCATCCAGTTGCGGAACACCGCCTGCAGCAGGAATACCGGATGGGGTGTCGATGTCGCAAGGATCCATGGCCTTGCATGCATGTAGGCCGTGCAGGCATCCATGACCATGGAATTGATGAACGCCCAAAGGCCGAAGCCCACGGTGACGTAAACGCCGAACTCCGCCCTGGAAGCGGCGGTCAATTGTCCGAATACCAGCACCTTGACAAGGACGAACAAAGCGAACGAGGCGACGATCCACATCAAGCCAAGGACCGTACGTCGATAGCGATCCCGCAGATCCTCAAGCGCGAGGTTCGACCACAGCGTGTACATGTGGATCGACTTGCGCCAATCGTCGGAGAGTTCGTGGATTGTTCCCATCAGTTGGTTCGGTCCGGAACCAGGATTGCCGCCATGGCATCACGCAAGCCGCGCTGCGTTGCGCCGTCGGCCTGCAGCGCGCAGGCCGGGAATCCCGTTCAATGGCAAGGTTGAGAGAGTTGGCGCTACCGTGCGGGAGCACGCCCGGGGCTGGTCAGCATTGCTTTTCCGCGATCGTCACGCTGCCAAGCTCGGATTTCCCATCGGCGTTCCGGATCCTGAAGATCGTGCCGGGTCGCAACCACGGGCCGGTTTCGCGACGGCCAACGGGGCCGCCCTGGCCGAAATTGCGTTCCTTGCCGGCCTTGTCCACCAGGTACACGATCACCTTGCTCGCGCCAGACGAGGCGACGTTCCAGGTCAGCACCGTGCGTTGGCGCGGGCCCGTTGCGCAGGCTTCGCCGGGATCCGCCCACAAGCCGGTCCTGCCGCTGGCCTTGATCTGCTGGATATCGTCCGCGCTCGGCCGGTTGCGCTGATGCGCCTGGCGAGGGGCCTGGGCTGCTTCTTCCGTCGATGCGGGCTTGGCGGCTTGGGTCGCTGGCGCGGGCGGCTCCTGCTGGCCGCAGCCTGGGATCACGATGCAGCAGAGGAGGGACAGGGCGATGAGTAGGGGCTGTTTCATGGGCTGTTCGGCCTGGCTGCCCGCTTATGCGGGGGGCGCATATTATCATTCCCGGATTCCTCTGACGCCCGAACCGACTGGCAGACCCGTGACCACGAAGCACTATCGGCTCGAATTCGTCCTGTTCCTGCTCGCCTTGGCGCTACTGTCGTCGAACGTACTGCTGTTCACGGTCAACGTCGCGAATCCGCTGATTATTTCGGACGGATGGACGTTCGTGGACAAGGTGGTGCGCAAGTCCGCGGAAGGGCATTTCGCGTGGCAGGACATTTTCTTCAAGCGCAGCGCGATGGACCATTCCCAGCCATTGCGAAAGCTGATCCTGCTTTTCCATTACCGATATTTCGACCTCGATTTCTCCATCGAGGCAATAGCCGGATTGTTGTTCGGATTCTTGAACATTGCGCTGCTCTGGGGGGTTGCGCGCCATGGGCGAGGCGATACGCGCCCATCCGCCGGCGAGCTCCTCGGGTTCGCGGCATTGGCGGCCGTCTATTTTTCCCTGAATGCGACCACGGTCTACAGCTATCCGCTGATGACCCTCAGCTACAGCTCGCATACGTTCATTCTCATGATGCTGGTTTGCGCTTGGTTCGCGCTGGCCAATCCGCGGTGGAACCTGGTGCTGCTGCTGGCGGCAGCGGCGCTCGCGATGAACGTCGTGGCCGACGATACGGGCATCATCGTAACCATTGCATGCCTGCTGGTGATCCTGTTGCAGGTGTTTCGAGGGGCGCCGCGCCGTCGTGCGCTGCATGTCGCCATGGTCGTGGCGGGCGCCTGCGTTGCCTACAACATCGGTTACGACATGTTGCTCCCGCAGCCGCAAGGCGCGGGTGGAAAGCTTGATTTCGCCGGCTTGCTGGGGCGTTATTCGCAGGCGTGGCAATTATCGATTCCGTTTACCGCGTCCGTCGTCCATCTGATCCACCTGCGGGAATGGTTCGGAGCCGGTGCCGGGATTGCCGCGGGGTTGATCGCGATCGTCGTGATGGCGGCGCATGGATGGTTCTGGTGGAAGGCCCTGACCGGACCACGGAACCTCGCCAGCTTCGTTGCGATCGCATTGATGCTGATGTTCTACGGCCTGGTCGCGGGAATCCTTCTCGGCCGTGTTGGCGCCAAAGGCGTGATGTATCTGTGGCAGCCGCGCTACACGCTGCTCTACGAATGGAATATCGTGGCCTTGCTGTTGATGGCGCTGGCGCAGTTCAGGCCGGCCGTATCGATGGCATCATCCACGAGTCCATCCGGTGCGGCCGTCGCAGGCGCCATTCCGGAAAGGGCCCTGATGAGCGCTTCGGCGCTGCTGTTGGTATTGCAGGTTCCGCTCAGCGTGGATGGGTGGCAACACGTGCGCCCGATCCAGGTTTACCAGCAGCGCATGGCCACCAAGATCGGGAGCCTGGCGCTTGACGCCGACCCCTCCCCCACACGATGCATGCCGCAGATGGTGGTCTGCCATTTTCCGGAATCGCGAAGGAAGGAATTGATGCGCTTCCTGGAGGGCAATCAACTGAACCTGTTTTCGCCATCCTTCCAGAAACGCCACCAGCTGTATCCCGGGCCGGGAGCGACCACCCCTAGCCGGTGAGGGCGTCGTTCGCCGCCGCGAGGACCGTATCCATATGCTCGTCAAGCTCGGCCCAGAGTGGCAGCCGGACCAGCCTGTCGGCGGTATCGACCGTCGTGGCGAGGTTGCCGGAAGCCCGTCCGAAACGCTGGCCGGCGGGCGAGGAATGGAGCGGAATGTAATGGAATACGGCGCTGACCCCGTGCTCCCTGAGTTTCCCGATGAACCTGGTCCGTGCATCCAGCGTTGGCAGCAGGATGTAATACATGTGTGCGTTGTGCACGCAGTGAGCAGGCACGATCGGACGGCGCAGCAGCCCTTGCCGCTCCAGCGGTTCGGCCCATGCGTGATAGCGCCCCCAAACCGATAGCCGTCGACGCGTGATCGCATCGGCATCTTCGAGTTGGGCAGCGAGGAACGCCGCGATGATCTCGCTTGGCAGGTAGGACGATCCGATGTCCACCCAGGTGTATTTGTCGACTTGTCCGCGGAAGAACTTGCTGCGGTTCGTTCCCTTTTCGCGGATGATCTCCGCACGCTCCATGTAACGCTCCGCGTTGACCAGAAGTGCCCCGCCCTCACCGGAGATCACGTTCTTCGTCTCATGGAAACTGAGGGCCGCAAGGTCGCCGATGGAGCCTAGTGGCCGCCCCTTGTAGGAGGACAGGATTCCCTGTGCGGCATCCTCCACCACCCGGATTCCGTGCCGGGCGGCAATCGCCATGATCGGGTCCATTTCGCAGGCGACGCCAGCGTAATGGACCACGCAGATCGCCTTGGTGCGGGGCGTGATGGCGGCTTCGATCAATGCTTCGTCGATGTTGAGGGTATCCGCGCGGATGTCGACGAAAACCGGCACCGCACCACGCAACACGAAAGCATTGGCGGTTGAGACAAAGGTGAACGAAGGCATGATTACTTCGTCGCCGGGCTCCAGCTCAAGCAGCAATGCCGCCATCTCCAGCGCCGCCGTGCAGGAGTGCGTCAGCAGTGCCTTGCAGCAACCGATTTGCGCTTCCAGCCAGGCGTGGCACTGCTTGGTGAAGGCGCCGTCGCCGGAAAGGTGTCCCTTGGCATGCGCCTGGCTGATCAACTCCAGTTCGCGGCCGGTCATGTAGGGTTTGTTGAATGGCACTTTCATTCTGGTTCCAGCGTCAAAGGGCGTAAAGGATGCAGCCGACGGTGATCAGGGCCAGGCCCTGGAGTTGCTTGCGTGATATCCGTTCGTCGAACAGTTTCATGGCCATGAATGCAACCAGGGCGTAACTGAGGCTCATCAACACGTAGACCTTGCCGATGCCGAGCTGGCGCGCCGCCAGGACCGTGAACGGAGGGCAGCTGGCGAACAGCACGAGGGCAATGAACAGCGAGGAGCGCCGCGCCGCATGGTGGTAGTGCTTGAAGGCGATCTGCGCCGATGCGGTGGCCAGCAGCAGGAAAGCCAGCATCAAACAGGAGGTGACAATCCCGGCTTGCGAGGCGAACGTGTCCATGCTCAAGCGCGCGACACCGCATGCTTGGTGGCAACGACAATGCAGCTTGCGCCGAACGGAACGCGATGACCGCGGCCGAGGGCGCTGACCTCGAACGACAGCAGCCACCGCAGGAACCGGCTGTGGTGCCGGTGCTCGGAGCCGACGCGTGCCTCGCGTGGCTTGGGCGCCTTGCGCAAACGCATCCGCTCGGGCAGCCCCCTGAGCAGGAACATGGGCAATGGCAACGGCCAGAAATAGTAGGAACACAGGCCGACATCGAAACCGCATTCCGAAAACAACGCTTCGAGTTGCCTGGTGGTGTAGCGGCGGTAATGTCCCGCTTCGGAATCAGCGCTTGACCAGAGCCAGCCATGGGCAGGCACGGTGGCGTAGATTTTCCCGCCATCGGCGAGCATATCCCGCAGCGAACGCAGTGCCCCGTCGGGGTGCTCGATGTGTTCGAGCACGTCGAACAACCCGATTGCGCCGAGCCTTCCGGGCTGGATCTCCAGGTCGACGATGGACGCCTGGACGAGTTCCCCGATTCCACGCTCCCTGGCATGCGCGATGCCGGATGCGCCCGGTTCCACCAGGACGACGTGGAAGCCCAGGTCCTTGACCATTGATGCCACGTACCCGTTGCCACCGCCCACATCGGCGAAGGGCAGGCCGCGGTCCGGCGGGTCGTGTCCGATGAGTGCCGAAATGCAGCGATTGCGGTGCGCGAACCAGAACGAATCATCCTCGACGCCATGGCAGGTGTCATGGCCCTGGTCGGGGTAGGACACTCCGGATTGTGCGGTCGTCCGCCATACGCCGTCTTCACCGCGCGAGACGTTCTTGATGAACTCCTGGAGAGCAGCAGGCATGTGTCAGTCGATCAAGGGAAGATGAGGGTCGTCGGGATGGCCGGCTTCCGGGGTGATGACCCGGATTACGCCCATCATCACGATTGCGGCGCCGACGATTTGCAGTACACCGACGGGTTCACCCATCGCCCATGCGACCACGACGACTCCCGGGAAGAAGATCGCCGATAGCGGGTAGGCCAGGCTTATGGGATAGCGCCTGTAGATTCCATTCCAGATGAAGAAACGCACGAAACTCAACGCAAGCACGACGGCCAGCAGGCCCGCGATCACCAACGGTGCCGGCGCGGGGGTCGCCGATGCGAGCTTCACCAGTGCCGCGTTGAGTAGCTGCAGGCCGACGCTCAGGAAAACCAGGCCAGCCAGGAGCTTGATACGCGCGTGCCCGGGCAGCCGTTTCGAGGTGCCCACCCGTTCTTCAACCGGCATGGCGTGCGCCCGGGTACCGGGGCGGGGCGCTCGATGGCGCCGGTCCCGTGCAACGCGTACGCACACCTGGCGCATGGCGATAATCCGGGTAGTCAGTCATGCACTTCGAAGACCGGAAATTGTTCGGGCGTCGAGCTTTCCACCAGCAGGCGGCCGATATATTCCCCGACGATGCCAAGGCACATCAGCACGCAGCCGCCGACCAGCATGATCAACACCGCGAGCGAGGTCCACCCCTTGACCGACGTGCCGTGGAGCAGGGCATCGATGGCCAGGGCGCCGGCGAAGACGACGCTCGCCAGGCTGGTCGCGAATCCCAATGCGGAGGTGAGCCGCAACGGGATGGTGGAATGGTTGATGAGCAGGTAGGAGGACAGCTTCAGCAGTTTCCTCAGCGTGTAGGTACTCGTCCCATGCCGGCGTTCGTCATGGGTAACGTCGACGTTGGCGATGCGGTCGCGGGGGATCAGGCCGAAGAACAACGCGGGCAGGTAGGTCTGGACGCCCCGGTAGGTGCCCAGGGCGGATGCGCCGCGCCGGCTCATGGCGCGGTAGCTGGACAGCGCCAGGTCGCGCGGCTTGCCGACGATCCGCGCAGCCAGGTTTTGCATCACTGCGCTGGAGAGATTGCGCCAGGGGCTGTGCTTCTTCCGCTCCAGGATGCGGCCGATGACAAGGTCGTAGCCTTCGTCGAGCTTGGCCAGGAACGCCGGGATTTCCTCCGGGGGGTTCTGCAGGTCATCGTCCAGCGTCACCACCACGTCGCCGCGGGCGCGCTTGATCCCGCACAGGGTCGCATGGTGCTGGCCCATGTTGCGGGCGAACCGGACCAGCTTCACCCGCGGGTCGCGCGCCCGCAACTCGAGCATGCGGGCGAAGGTGCCGTCGTTGCTGGCATCGTCGACCAGGATCAGTTCCCAGTCGCTGGCCATGCCGTCCAGCACCAGCGCCAGCCGCCCGTGCAGCGCATCGAGGGTCGGGCCGCTGCGGAACACGGGGACGACGACGCTGATCGATCGGTTCACGGCAATGATCCCGGGCGGGGGTGGGCGTCCCGGGCGCGGCGGGAGGTCGTTCCGGCATCGTGCCATGTCCTGCCGGGCAGGAGGGGCATCCGTGCGGCCGACTTGTCCATTCCAGATCCTCGTCGCACCGCGCCGGCCCATGCATCGCGCTGGGCGAAGGCGATGGGTTCCGTATAATACCCCGGCTGCTGCGCCGGCCGGAACACGCTTTTGCGTCCCACTTGGCTTGCGGGATGATCCCTGGAGGAAAGGTGCCTTCGGCGTGCCCGCAGGTGCCGCTCTCCATGAAGTTCGCGGCGGGCGGCCCAAGATGCCGATGCGCCGTCATCCATGTGCGATCCCCGCGGTGGCTTACAGGAGCGATGATGTCAGGGTGGTCGGAAAAATTGCGGCAGGTGCTGGAACGCGGACGGGACGACTTCGGGATCGGCGAGATCCGCAACCCCGGGCGCCTGGACGACGCGCGGCAGACCGGTTTCGTATGGACGCGGCAGCCGGGCGTGGTTTGCCTGGCGGCCAATCGTGCGTGGTTCACCCAGGCCCGCGACAACCCCGACGTGGTCGCGATCATCGCGCCTTCGGCCGTCGCGAGCCGCGAGCGGGCCGAAGACAGGACCGTGGTCGTGTGCGAGCAGGCCGACCAGCTTTACCACTTCCTGCACGCCACCCAGCCCGCGGCCACCGCCGAGGATGCGCTGGACATCGACAGCACGGCCTCGATCGATCCATCCGCGGTGCTGCGCGGCGCGGTGCGGGTCGAGGCCGGGGTGCGCATCGGCCCGCGCGCGGTGATCAGCGGCCCGGTGGTGATCCGCCACGACGCCCGCATCGACGCCGGCGCGATCATCGGCTGCGAGGGGCTTTACGCCAAGCTGGTGCTGGGTTCGCGCCTGCACATGCCGCATTACGGCGGGATAGAGATCGGCGCCGGCGCCTTCATCCATGCCGGCGCGGTGATCGTGCGCTCGGCGGTCAAGGGCGAGGCCACCCGCATCGGCGAACGCGCGCACGTCGGGGTGATGACCAACGTCGGGCATGACGTGGAAATCGGCGAGGCGGCGACCATCTCCAGCAACTGCGTGCTCGCCGGCCGTGCCCGGGTCGGCGCGCGCGCGTGGATCGGTGCCTCGGTATCGGTGTCCAACATGGTCGAGATCGGCGACGACGCCGATATCCGCATCGGCGCGGTCGTGATCCGGGACGTGCCGGCGAAAGGCGAGGTCTCGGGCAACTTCGCCCTGGCCCACGCGAGGAACATGAAACGTTTCCTCAAGGACAGCCGGCATGGAGCTTGACCGCGACCTGGCGTTCAAGGGCGGGCGCAGCTACCTGCACAGCACCACGCTGTTCGACGACATCGTCGCGCTGCGAGGTCCGGGCATCCGCGAGATCGATTTTCGCTTCAACCACAAGACCGGCCACCAGGTGCGCTACAAGTCGGCGCCGCCGGCGGCGACCGAGGTGGGCGTGGGCATCTGGCGCGACAACCTGGGCGAGTTCCACATCGTCGAGCGCGACGCGCGGATCACCCGGCAGGAGCCCTACGACGAGGATGGGCTCGCGGCGGCGTTCGCCTTCGACGGGCAGCATGTAGTGCTGCCGGCGGATGTCGGTGGCCATTCCATGGTCGAGGCCATCGTCGCCGGCTTCAAGGCGCTTCTGCTGCGCACGGTCGCCGACGGTACCGCCCGGCTCGCGTTCGTGCGCCTGCGATTGCGTGCGCTGCCGCAGCTACCGCTGGAAATCCGCTTCGCCCGCCGCATCGGCGAGTTCTACCAAGGCGACCTTTCCCAGGCTGGCCAGCCGGTCGGCCAGGTCTTCTTCGGTGAGTGGCGATGATCGGGATCAAGGCGATCGGCAGCTTCGTCGCGCCGAACACGGTTTCCAACCACGCGCGGCGCGGGCAGGCCGGCAAGGACGAGGGCTTCATCCGCGACAAGATCGGGTTCGAGGCGCTGGCCAAGCGCGACCCGGGGCAGGAAACCTCGGACATGTGCGTGGCCGCGTTCGAGGATCTCCGGCGCACGCCTGGCTTCGACCCCGCCACGGTCGACTGCCTGGTGGTCTGCACGCAGAACCCCGACGCGCATGGGCTGCCGCACACTTCGGCGATCGTGCACCGGAAGCTCGGGCTCGGGCCCGACGTGGCCAGCTTCGACATCTCGCTGGGCTGCTCGGGCTACGTGTATGGCCTGGCGATGATGACTGCGTTCATGGCCGCCAACGGGCTGCGCTCCGGGCTGCTGTTCACCGCCGATCCGTACTCCAAGATCATCGATCCGCAGGACTGGGATACCGAACTGCTGTTCGGTGACGCCGCCACCGTGACCTGGCTTGGCGAGGATCCGGTCTATGCCTGCCGCCCGGCGATCTTCGGCACCGACGGCTCCATGGGGCATTCGATTGCGGTCGCCGAGCGCGGCGGCACCCTGAGGATGCTGGGCAGCAACGTGTTCAAGTTCAGCATGACCGCGGTCCCGGAACAGGTCCGGCGTTACCTCGCCCGGGAAGGGCTGGGCGACGACGACATCGACTTGTTCCTGTTCCACCAGGGCAGCCGATTCATCGTCGACAACCTCACCCGCAAGCTCGGGTTGCCGCCGGAAAAGGTGCCGTTCGAGGCCGGCCAGGTCGGAAACACGGTCTCCTCCTCGCTGCCGCTGATGCTCAAACAGCGTTTGCAGGCCCCGCCGCCGCGGGTGCTCATGAGCGGTTTCGGCGTTGGGCTGTCATGGGCGACAATGGTGCTAGAGGCCGGTTGAATTTTCGATTCCCCGAGGATTGCAATGATCAGCAAAGACGAATTCAGGAACGCCGTCATCGCCGGCATCAAGGCGGTCAAGAGCGCGGATGCGGCCAACATCGGCGACGACGAGGAATTTTCCAACGCGGGCCTGGATTCGCTCGACAGCATGAACCTCGTGCTCGAGGTCGAGTCGATCACCGGGCTGAATTTCGGTGAATTCAACCTGTCCGACGCCAACACGATCAACGAGTTCTATGCCAAGGCGCAACAGCTTTCGAATAAGGCTTGACCGCCGGGCTCCCGCATTACGTGCGTGCCCGCAACCGCGGTTTTCCGCATCATCAGGTTAGTCAAGGAGTGGTCCGCATGGTCGAGGCTGCCGGCGCATTGCAATCACGGGATTCGAAGCTGTTCGCCGATGCAGGCGTTGCCCTGGCGGGCATCGTTGCCGACGGCCAGACCTTCGCCGTCGGCGGCTTCGGCCTGTGCGGCATTCCTGAGGCGCTGATCGCGGCGCTGCGCGATTCCGGGGTCAAGGGCCTGACGGTGATCTCCAACAACGCCGGCGTCGATGGCTTCGGCCTCGGGCAGCTGCTTGGCACGCGCCAGATCAGGAAGATGATTTCCTCGTACGTCGGCGAGAACAAGGAATTCGAGCGCCAGTTCCTGGCCGGCGAACTGGAGCTGGAGTTCAACCCGCAGGGGACGCTGGCCGAGCGCCTGCGCGCGGGCGGCGCCGGGATTCCGGCGTTCTTCACCGCCACCGGCTACGGCACCGTGGTCGCCGAAGGCAAGGAAACGCGCGAGTTCAACGGCCGCCACTACGTCATGGAGACCGCGCTTGTCGCCGACGTGTCGCTGGTCAAGGCCTGGAAAGCGGATGCGGCCGGCAACCTCGTGTTCCGCAAGACCGCGCGCAACTTCAACCCGGCCTGCGCGATGGCGGGCAAGGTTTGCATCGCCGAGGTCGAGGAGATCGTCGAGGTCGGCGCCATCGACCCCGACCACGTGCACCTGCCGGGCATCTATGTCGATCGCATCGTGCGCAATGCCTCCCCGGAGAAGCGGATCGAGCAGCGCACCATCCGCCAGGAGGTGAAGTGATGGCATGGACCCGCGAGCAGATGGCGCAGCGCGCCGCGCAGGAGCTGACCGACGGTGCCTACGTCAACCTCGGCATCGGGCTGCCGACGCTGGTGGCCAATTACATTCCGCAGGGTATCGATGTCTGGCTGCAGTCGGAGAACGGCCTGCTCGGCATCGGCCCGTTCCCGACCGAGGACGAAATCGACGCCGACCTGATCAATGCCGGCAAGCAGACCGTGACCGCGCGTTCGGGCGCCAGTTATTTCGGCAGCCATGATTCCTTCGCCATGATCCGCGGCGGCCACATCGACCTGGCGATCCTGGGCGCGATGCAGGTCACCGACCGCGGCGACCTCGCCAACTGGATGGTCCCCGGCAAGATGGTCAAGGGCATGGGCGGGGCGATGGACCTGGTCGCCGGAGTCCGGCGGGTGGTGGTCCTGATGGAGCACGTGGCGAAGGACGGCAGCCACAAGATCCTGCCTGAATGCACGCTGCCATTGACCGGCGTGGGCGTGGTCAATCGCATCATCACCGACCTGGCGGTGTTCGACGTGACCCCGGAAGGCCTGCGGCTGACGGAAATGGCGCCGG
>JAKFDF010000058.1:0-46600 GCA_036676275.1 Lysobacter sp. | reverse complement strand
GCTCAGGCGACCGGCTGCACGCCGGCGGCCTGTGCGCCCTTCGGGCCCTGGGTGACCTCGTAGCTGACGCGCTGGCCTTCCTGCAGGCTCTTGAAGCCATTGCTGCTGATCGCCGAATAGTGCACGAACACGTCGGCGCTGCCGTCCTCGGGCGCGATGAAACCGAAACCCTTGGCGTCGTTGAACCATTTCACGGTGCCGTACTGCATATCGCTGGTGACCTCTCTGGATGCGGTGTGCGTGCGTCGGCGCGTGGGGCGGCCTGGCGCACGGCGGGAGTATGCAAAGCGGCCGCGCGCCTTGCAATCACCCCGCCAGCGCCGCCAGCAGGCGCGAGACGCCGGCGCTGGCCGCGGCGACGTTGGCCAGCACCTCGTCCAGGGTGATGGCCTCGTCCGGATCGGGGCCGGCACCGGCGGCCCAGTTGGCGACGATCGCCAGGCACGCGTACTCGAGGCCGAATTCTCGCGCCAGGCCGGCCTCGGGCATGCCGGTCATGCCCACCAGGTCGCAGCCGTCGCGGCGCATGCGCGCGATCTCGGCCCGGGTTTCCAGCCGCGGCCCCTGGGTGGCGCCGTAGCAGCCGCCGTCGACGACGGCCACGCCCGCGCGCCGTGCGGCGGACAGCAATTGCGCGCGCAACGATGGCGTGTACGGATCGCTGAAGTCCACATGCAGGACTTCATTGCCGCTGCCATCGTCGACATCGCCCTCGCACAGGGTGGAGATGCGCCCCCAGGTGTAGTCGATCAGCTGGTCCGGGCAGGCGAGCACGCGCGGGCCGTGGGCCGGCGTGATGCCGCCGACGGTATTGAGCGCCAGCACGCGCGTGGCGCCGGCCTGCTGCAGCGCGGCCAGGTTGGCGCGGTAGTTGATGCGGTGCGGCGGCACGCTGTGGCCTTCGCCGTGGCGGGCGAGGAAGGCGACGCGGCCGCCGGCCAGCGTGCCGATGCGGATCGGCCCGGACGGCGCGCCGTAGCGGGTCGCCGGCAACAGGGTTTCGACGTCGGCCAGCTCGGCCAGCGCGTAGACCCCGGTGCCGCCGATCACGGCGAGGTCGATGGCGGGATGGTTTGGGCTCACGGCGCTTCCTTTCCGGTCCGGCTGCTCGAGTGGAGGGACTGCTGTGGCCGCGGATCCTGCGCGCGGTGGTTCGCGAGAATCAAGCGCCCGCGGCAAAAGCCGCCGGCACTGCGGTCGAAATCATGCCTGCAAGGCATAGATCGCCGGCAGGTTGCGGCCCTGCTCGTGGTAGTCCATGCCGTAGCCGAAGACGTAGCGGTCGGGCACGTCGAGCCCGGCGTAGTCGGCGCGCAGGCCGGGGACGCAGCGCCCATGCTGTTTCACCACCAGCGCGGCGATGCGCACCTCGCTGGCGCCCTGCTCCATGCACCAGGCGCGCACCGCGGCCAGCGTATGCCCCTCGTCGACGATGTCGTCGACCAGCAGCACGCGGCGGCCGCTCAACGACGTCGCCGGGCGGTGCTTCCACACCAGTTCGCCACCGGAAGTTTCGCCGCGATAGCGGGTGGCATGCAGGTAATCGAGTTCCAGGTCGAGCCCGTGCGAGCCGATCTCCAGCGCCAGCTGCCCGGCGAACGGCAGGCCGCCATGCATCACCGTCAGGAACACCGGCCTGGAGCCCGCGCTATCGCGCGAAGCCGGCACGCCGGCGGCGTAATCGTCGTGGATGCGCACGGCCATTCGCGCGATCGCCCGATCGATGGCCGCGCGGTCGTGCACGACTTCCGAACGGGCCAGCGCGGACGCAAGATCGGGAACCGCGCTCATGCGATGCCGCCCGACAGCCGCGACTGCGCATCGCCGTGGCGCGCCTCGGCCAGCAGCCCGTCCCAGCCCATCGCGCCGCGGCCGATCAGGCCGACCAGCGCCGCGGTATTGAGCTTGCGGCCGGCGACGGCGGCCAGCGATTCCTCCACCAGCTCCGGGTGGCACACCAGCACCACGTCGCAACCCGCGTCGAGGTGCGCATCGATGCGCGATTTGACGCCGCCGGCGGAGAACGCCGCGGCCATGCCGATGTCGTCGGAGAACACCACGCCGCGGAATCCCATCTCCTCGCGCAGGATGTCTTCGATCCAGCGCCTGGAATAGCCGGCCGGCTCCGGCGCGACCCGCGGATAGACCACGTGCGCCATCATCACCGCGTCGGCCCTGGCCTCGATCCCGGCGACGAAGGGCACCAGGTCGAGTGCGCGCAATTCCTCGAGCGTGCGGTCGTCGACGGCGTCGTCGAAGTGCGTGTCCTCCAGCACCGAGCCGTGCCCGGGGAAATGCTTGAGCGTGGCCGCCATCCCGGCCGCGTGCATGCCGCGCACGTAGGCGCGGGTGAATTCGGCGACGACCCGCGGATCGGCGGAGAAGGCGCGGTCGCCGATGGCGCGGTTGCCGCGCCCCAGGTCGACCACCGGCGCGAAGCTCAGGTCGACGCCGCTGGCGCGGATCTCGCTGGCCATCAGCCAGGCGTGCTCCTGCGCCAGTTGCAGGGCCGCGACCGGGTCGGTCGCATGCATGCGGCCAAAACCTTCCAGCGGCGGCAGCGCGCTATAGCCTTCGCGGAAGCGCTGCACGCGGCCGCCTTCCTGGTCGACGCAGACGAGCTGCGGCCGCGGCGCGGCTTCGCGGATCGCCTGCGCCAACTCGGCGACCTGCGCCCTTGAGGCGAAGTTGCGCGTGAACAGGATCACCCCGGCGCAGGCGTCGTGCTGCAGCCAGTCGCGTTCCTGCGCGGTGAGTTCGGTGCCGGCGACGCCGATCACGAGCATGCGTAAAAATCTCCAGGCGGCGGGTCCGCGCAATGCCGGCATTGTCGCGCAGTTGCGCGCCCGGGCGCAGCCCGGCACGCAGCGGTCAGGGCATGCAGCCGTCGCTGCCGCAGGCCTCGGCCGCGGGCGCCTGCTCCTGTCGCACGCCGGCCTGGGCGAAGGCCTGCAGGAAGGCTTCCGGCGGCTGCGCGCCCTGCACCAGCACGCGGCCGTCGATCACGAAGCTGGGCACGGCCTGGATGCCGAGCTGCCGTGCCTGCGCGATCTGTGCCTGGACCTCGGCGCTGCCTTCGTCGCCGGCGAACAATGCGCGCACCCGCGCTTCCGGCAGCCCGCCCGCGGCGCCCGCGTCGACCAGGGTCTGCAGCTCGGCGAGGTTGCGGCCCTCGGCGAAGTGGGCGCGGAACAGCGCCTCGCCGACCGCGTCGGCATCGCCCTCGCGCGCGGCCAGCCACAGCAGCCGGTGCGCCTTGAACGTGCCGACGCGTACCTGGCCGCGGTCGAAGTCGAACGGCAGGCCTTCGGCGCGACCGGTGTCCTGGGTCTGGCGCAGGATCTGCTCGGCGCGCTCGGGGCCGCCGAACTTGCGCGCGTAGGCCTCGCGCAGCGGCACCGGTGTATCGCCGGCCTCGGGGTCGAGCTGGAATGCGTGCCAGTGGACGTCCGCCCCGCGGCCGGTGGCGCCGAACCGTGCCAACGCGGCGCGCAGGCGGTGCTTGCCGATCCAGCACCAGGGGCAGACGACGTCGGACCAGATATCGATGCGCATGCGGGGAACATGGGGTCGCGGCCACGCCGGCTCAAGCACCCGGTGTCGCAAGATGGCCCGTGTGCGAGCGCCTTCAGCCGCGAGCTTTTGCAAGGGCCACTGCGATGGTGGAAAAACTCCCGACTGAAGCCGCTCCCACAGGGAATCCGTTCCTGCTCGGTCCCGTCCTAGATTGCCTGCCCGGTGCGCTCCGCCGCGGACCACTGCGAATACGGACAGGTCGCGAGCGCCAGGTTGTAGTAACGCGTGGACTCGGTGACTTCGGCACCCAGCCAATCGGGACGGGCGAACGCCTCATCGGCGGCCTGCAACTCGATTTCCGCCACCACCAGGCCGGCGTTGTCGCCCTCGAATTCGTCGACCTCCCACAGGTGGCGGGCATGCCTGACGTAATGCCGGCGCTTCACGACCAGCCCGCCGACGCACAGCGCCAGCAGTGCGCGGGCATCGGCGACCGGGATCGGATAGTCGAATTCCTGCCGGGTGGGACCGGCGTCGCCCGACTTCAGGTTGAGGAAGGCGTCGTCGCCGGCGATCCGAACCCGGACCGAGGCCCGCATCGCGCCGCTGCCCATCGTGGCGAGATCGTTGAGGTAACCCTGCGCCATCGGCACGACCTGGTGCGCGGCGGCGCGCCAGCTGTCGCCGGCAACGAGGTATTTGCGTTCGATTTCGATGGGCATGTCGTGTTCGGTCCTTTCCGGCATCCGCATGCCGCGACCCCATGGATGCGGCCCGAACGCCGCAAGCAAGTGTCGCAGCGCGCGGCGGCGCGTTGTGATCCATTGGACGCGCGTTCAGTCCTTGCGCGGTTCGAACATCGCGATCGACTCGACGTGCGCGGTGTGCGGGAACATGTCCATCACCCCGGCGGCCCGCAGTTTCCAGCCGCGCTCGTTGACGAGGTAACCGGCATCGCGCGCAAGCGAGGCAGGGTGGCAGCTGACGTACACGATCCGCTTCAACCCCTTCAGTGGCAGTTGCTTCAGCGCCGCGTCGGCACCGGAGCGTGGCGGATCCAACAGCAGCCTGTCGAAACCCGCGCGCATCCAGGTGTGTCCGCCCAGGTCCCGGGCAAGGTCGGCGGCGTGGAATTCCGCGTTGGCGATGCCGTTGTGGCGGGCATTGTCGCGCGCGCGCAGCACCAGCCCGGCCTCGCCTTCCACGCCCACCACCTCGCGGACGCCGCGCGCCAGCGGCAGGGTGAAGTTGCCGAGGCCGCAGAACAGGTCGAGCACGCGATCGTCCGCTTGCGCATCCAGCAGCTCGAGCGCGCGCGCGACCATCTTCTGGTTGAGGCCGGCGTTGACCTGGATGAAGTCGAGCGGGCGGAACTGCAGTTCGACATCCCACTGCGGCAGGCGGAACGCCAGCTTCGGCTCCCGCGGCCACAGCGGATGCACCGAATCCATGCCGCCAGGTTGCAGGAAGACCGCGAAACCGTGCGCCTGCGCGAACGCAACCAGCGCCGCGCGGTCGCCTTCTGGCAAGGGCTGCAGGTGGCGAAACACCAGCGCGACGCCGCTGTAATCGGCCATCGGGTCGCCGGCGATGAACTCGATCTGCGGGATGTCGCGGCGCGCCTGCAGGCCGTCGACCAGCGCCGCCAGCGCGTCGACCTTGAAGCCGATCTGCGGGATCACCGTGTGGCAGACCGCGAGCTCGGCGACGAACCGCGGATCCTGTTCGCGGAAACCGACCAGCGTCCTGCCCTTCTTCTCGACCCGCCGCACCGAGAAGCGGCCCTTGCGGCGATAGCCCCAGGCCGCGTCGGTCAACGGCTGCAAAACCGATTCCGGGGACACGTGGCCGATGCGCTCGAGGTTTTCCAGCAGCACGCGCTGCTTGGCGTGGATCTGCCGCGATTCCTCCAGGTGCTGCAGCGCGCAGCCGCCGCAGATCCCGAAGTGCTGGCACCGCGGCTCGACGCGGTCGGGCGATGCCTGCAATACCTGCAGGGTTTTCGCTTCGTCGAAGCTGCGTTGGCGGCCGGTCAGCTGCGCCACGACGCGCTCGCCGGGCAGTGCGCCGGTAACGAACACGGTCTTGCCGGCGTTGGCCTGGCCCTCGGGCCGGCGGGCGACGCCGCGGCCATCATGGCTCAGGTCGAGGATGTCGATCTCGAAGGGCGTCTGGTCGATGCGGGCCAACTCGGGTCACGGCGTTGTTGCGGGCCGCGTATTGTCGCGTATGCCGGCGCCTGCGGCGCGCCTGCGGCAACGCCGTGGCGCCGGAGCCCGGAAACGACGGCGGCCCGCCGAAGCGGGCCGCCGATACGCAAGCCGGCGCCGGTTACTTCTGCTTCCAGCCGCCGCCGGCGTCCTGGTACCACCAGCCGCTGCGGGCGCTGGCGATCCACTGCTTGGCGAACACGCCGCGGATCTGCGACTCCCATTCCGGATGCCCGTTGGCGACCGCGACCTCGCGGTACACCGCCTTGCGGTCGCGGTTGTCGTCGGCCACCGCCTGGTTGACGGCGACGCGGTCCTTGAGCCCGAGCTTGCCGGCGTCGCGCACCACCACCAGGCCGTCGTTGCTGAAGCCCAGCGCGCCGGAGTCGAAGCCCGCGCGCAGCGAGCCGTCGAAGCGCGATTCCATCCGTGCCTGGATCGCCTGGATCGCGGGCGTCTTGATGGTGATGTCGGGCCTGCCCTGGGCGTAGGCCGGGGCGATGCCGATCAGCATCAGCGGATCGAAGCGGAGCGCCGGCAACGCGCTCGCCATGCCGCCGCCGTCATTGCCGTCCTGCTGCTCGGGCGCGGGCGGCTGCGCCTCCTCGCCGATCACCTTCTCGACGAACTGCTTGGCCGCTTCCTTGGCCTCGGCGGCCGGGAAGTACACGTTGATCGTCACGCACGCGGTCAGCACCAGCGCGGCGACCGGCATTCCCATCCAGCGTTTCATCTGCGTCTCTCCTGTGCGGACCTAGCGGATTGTGGCATCAAGATCATTGCACGACCGGCTTGACGTCGCCCTTGCTGGCCGCCGCCAGCCTTTCCAGCAGCGTCGGCCAGTCGACCTGGCGGTTGAAACCGACCACCGTCAGCCGCGGCAGCGAGGCACCTTCGACGATAGTAAAGCCGGTGCCGGCTGAATGCAGGCCGCCCATCTCGCAGACTTCGTTGGCGAGCCGGCAGGAAATGCCGATGCGGCGATAGCCGAAATCGTCGAACAGGCCGATCAGCCGCCCCTGCAGGCTGCCGACGAAGGAACTGTCGCCGACGCTGGAGATGTTCTGCACCGCGCGCTGGCTGATGCGCTGGCGCACGCCGGCCCGCCGCGCGGCTGCCCGATCGGTGTGCAGTTCGGCATCGAACGCGGTCGCGCCCCAGTCGACCAGGCGCAGGCCGTCGATGCGACCGTCGAGCTTGCCGCTGATGCTGCCGAAATCGAACACGCCGGTCAGCGCCATCAGGTCGATGTCGTCGAGCGCCAGGTCGGCGGTCAGCGACGGCGCCACGCCGAACGGCCGCTCCAGCGACAGCGCCGAGACCCGCACCTGGCCGCCGAACAGCTGCACGGTCAGGCCGCCGTCGAAGTCCAGGCGTTCGTCTGCGTAGCGCGCGGTCGGGATGCGGCCGCTGAGTTCGCCCCGGAACGCGGGCCAGCCGAGCGATTGCGCCAGCTTGCCGATGTCGAGCTTGTCGAGGACGAGCCCGAACTGCATCCGCATGCCCTCGCCCGCCGCCGGCGGCCGCAGCACCACGTCGTCGAAGCGCAGGCTGCCGCCCAGCGCGGGCACGGTGACGCTGTCGCGCAGGCGCAGCTCGCCGTGGCTGCTGTCGATCGGCAGGGTCGCGGCGGCGAAGTCCAGCCCGTACACCTGGCCGCCGCGCCAGCGCAGTTCGCCGGACACCGGCGCGTCGGCGGAGAATCGCGGCGTGCCGTCGAGCCCGTCGAAGCGGAAGCGGCCCTTGGCGTCGACCAGGTCGATGTCGTGCAGGCCGACGCTGGCCGACTGCAGGCGGCCGTCGGCGACCTGCAGTCGCGCGTCGAATGCGCCCTGCATGTCCAGGTCCGCGAGCCCGGCCAGTCCGAGCCAGCCGGACAGGTAGCGATCGCGCAGCGGCGCGATGTCGCCGCTGCGCAGCTGCAGGTCGAGCGCGCGCAGGCTGGCGTCGCTGGTGAAGGCGGCGCTGCCGTCGACGCGCAACGCGTCGCCATCGCGCCAGGCGATCGTCGGCAATTGCCAGCCCGCGTCGCCGGACTGGCGGCCGGCGATGCGCACGCCGACCGCAGTCTCCGGCAACGCAACATAGGCATTGCCGACGAGCAGTTCGCCGCCGAGGAGGTTGCCGTCCAACGACACCGTCGCCAGTTGCGGCGTCTTGCGCCAGTCGATGGCGAAGCGGCCGTCGAGATCCTGACCGGCGATGCTGGCATCGGGCGTATCGAAGGTGGCGCCCGCGACCGCCAGCGCCCCGGCGACCTGCAAGGGCGCGTTCGACGGCGCATGCACGCGCAGCTTGCCGTCCAGGGTGCCGGCCTTGAGCTGGCCGTCCGGCCAGGCACGCGACAGCAACGCCTGCGCCCAGGCCAGCGGCACGCGGGTCAGGTCGATCGCCGTGTCGTCCGGCGCCGCGGCCAGCCGGTGCAACGCCAACGTCGAACGCCCGCGCGACAGCGTCGCGTCGGTGCTGGCTTCGCCGAGGTCGACCGCAAGCCGCAACGGCATGCGGCGAGCACCGCGCGGCGCGCCGGCGGACAGCACGCCGTCGCAGCGCCAGCCGCCGTTGCCATCGCGTTGCAGCGGGCAGCGCCAGCGCAGGTCGCGATAGCGGTACCCCAGGTCCGGCGCATCGACGCGCCCGGCGCTGAGCGTCAACTCGCCCTGCGGCGCCCGTGCCGGCCAGTCCAGGCGCACGTGCACATCCTGCAGGGTGGCCACGGCGGTGGTCACGCGCGCGATCCGCGCCTCCAGCGTGCGCGCCAACGCGGGCGCGGACGCAAGCAGGCACGAAACAAACAACAGCAGCGTTACCATCGGGCGCGACATGGGCCAGAGCATACCGACCAGGGATGGGCATGCGATGAAACCGACGAACCCGCCGCGGATCCTGCTGGTCGAGGACGACCCGGTCAGCCGCGCCTTCCTCGCCGCGGCGGTCGAAACACTGCCTTGCCGGGTCGATGTCGCCGCCGATTGCGCGCAGGCGCGGCAACTGGCCTCGCAGCACCCGGGGCACGATCTGTGGCTGGTCGACGCCAACCTGCCCGACGGCAGCGGCATCGACCTGCTGGTGGCGCTGCGCGCGGCCGCCCCGCATACCCCGGCGCTGGCGCATACCGCCAGCCGGGAACGCGCGGACCTGGAGCCCTTGCTCGCGGCCGGGTTCCTCGAGGTGCTGGTGAAGCCGATCGCGGCCGATGCCTTGCAGGGCGCGATCCGGCGCGTGCTCGGTGGCGACGCTGCCACGGCCGGCACCGCGGCCGACCCCGGCGCGGGTCCGTGCGGGAAGTTGCCGAACTGGGACGACGACGCCGCATTGGCGGCGCTCAAGGGCGAACAGGCGCATGTGGAAGCGCTGCGGCGGCTTTTCCTCGACGAATTGCCGGCACAACGGCAGGCCATCGCGGCGGCATTGGCCGCGGGCGACGCCGAACGCGCCGGGCGCGTGTTGCACCGGCTGCGCGCCAGTTGCGGTTTCGTCGGTGCGGCCCGTCTCGGCGCGGCGCTGCGGAAGCTGGAAGCCGAGCCGCGTTCGGCCATTGCGTTGCAGCGCTTCGACGAGGCCGCCGGGGACCTGCTCACCCCGGCCTGAACCCGCTCACCCGCGCGGCGCGAGGCGGCCCAGTTCGCCCAGCAATTCCCAGGACTTGAGCCCGCGGCCACCGAGATGATGCGCCAGCACCGGGCGCAGCGCGCGGCGCAGGCCGGCCAGGTCGTCGCCGTCGGGGACGGCCACGCCGGGCATGTCGTCGTCCGCGGCCAGCGCCAGCAGCGCGCGGCCGGTCGCCGCATCGCTGCGGTCGCCGTGGCCGCGATCGCTCAACAGCCGCCGCGGCCCGTGCTCCGGGTCGATCCGGTAGCGCGCGGCCGGATCGATCGCCACGCCATCGCCATCGACCGCGCAGTCGAAGCCGAAGCCCAGCGCCTCGAGCAGGTCGCGCTCGAAGCGCCGCAGGGTCCAGCCCAGCGGCTCGCCCGCGCCCAGCCGCGCGCGGGTGCGCGCATAGGCGGCGAACAGCTCGGGTTGCGGGTCGCCACGCGGCGCCAGCCGCAGCACCAGTTCGTTGATGTAGAACGCGGCTAGGGTCGACTCGCCGACCAGTTGCGGCGCCGCATCCAGCGCCTCGGCCGCGCGCAGCTGCGCCAGTTCGCCGCGCTGCACCGCATCCAGCCGGACGTACTGCAGCGGTTGCAGCGCCGCGCGCAACACCTGCCGCTTCGGCCCCTGTACGCCGCGCGCCAGCAGGCCGATGCGTCCGTGGCTGGCGCCGAGCGCTTCGACCAGCAGGCTGCTTTCGCGCCATGGCCGCGCGTGCAGGACGAAGGCCGGCTCGTTGTCGATGCGGATCATGGCGACGACACGGGCATGCGACCCACGCCAGGGTCAGTCGTGGTAGCCGAGGGTGCGCAGCGCGGCTTCGTCGTCGGACCAGCCGGCGCGCACGCGCACCCAGGTCTGCAGGAACACCTTGCAGCCGAACAGGCGCTCCATCTGCTCGCGCGCACGGCTGCCGATCTCGCGCAGGCGGGTGCCGCCCTTGCCGATCACGATCGCCTTCTGGCCGTCGCGCTCGACCCAGACCACCGCGCCGATGCGCAACAGCGTGCCGTGGCGCGCGGGCTCCTCGGTGAAGCTTTCGATCTCGACCGTGGTCGCGTACGGCAGTTCGGCGCCGAGCTGGCGCATCAGCTGCTCGCGCACCAGTTCCCCGGCGAGGAAGCGCTGGCTCTTGTCGGTGATCTCGTCCTCGCCGTACAGCGGCGGCTGCTCGGGCATCAGCGCCAGCAGCGAATCGACCAGCGCCTCGAGCCCCTTGCGCTTGAGCGCGGAGACCGGGTGCACCGCGGCGAACGCGCGGCCGGCGTTGACCTCGCCCAGGAACGGCAGCAGCGCCGCCTTGTCCTTGATCCGGTCGACCTGGTTGACCACCAGCAGCACCGGCACGCCGGCGGTCGCGAGCGCTTCGTAGGCGAGCGAATCCCCGTCGTCCCAGCGGCCCGCCTCGATCACGAGCATTGCCGCATCGACGCCTTCCAGCGCACCGCGCGCGGCGCGGTTCATCCAGCGATGCATCGCCGACGCCGAGGTCTTGCCCTGCTCGCGATGGATGCCGGGGGTGTCGACCAGCAGCAGCTGCCCATGCGGGAAGGTCGCGATGCCGAGCAGGCGGTGGCGCGTGGTCTGCGGCCGGTTGGAGACGATGCTGACCTTGGCGCCGACCAGCGCGTTGACCAGGGTCGACTTGCCGACGTTGGGGCGGCCGATGACGGCGACATGGCCGGCACGATGCGGGGGGGATGTCATGCGGACATTGTAGGGCCCCACGACACAAGGGTCGTTCCCGCGTCGAACGGGCGACCGGCTACGCGCCTTCCAGTTCGGCCAGCACCGCTTCGGCCGCGGCCTGCTCGGCGGCACGCCGGGAACTGCCGCTGCCTTCGCTGGCCAAGGCCGGCTCAAGCAGGCTGCAACCGACGTGGAAGGTCTTGTCGTGGTCGTCGCCGGTTTCGGCCAGCAGTGCGTATACGGGCAGCGGCAACTGTCGCGCCTGCAGCCATTCCTGCAGGCGGGTCTTGGCGTCCTTGCCGACCTGGTGCAGCGGCGGCAACGCGGCCAGCAGCGGCTCGAACCAGGGCAGCACCACCTGCCGGCAGGCATCGAAGCCCCCGTCCAGGTACAACGCCGCGATCAGCGCTTCCAGCGCGTCGGCCAGGATCGAATCGCGGCGATGGCCGCCCGATTTCATCTCGCCCGGGCCGAGCGTGAGCATCGCGCCGATGCCGAGCTCCCGGGCGACCCTGGCAAGCGCGGATTCGCGCACCAGTTCGGCGCGGGCGCGCGTCATCGCGCCCTCGTCGGCCTTGGGCCAGCGTGCGTACAGTTGTTCGGCGACGATCAGGTTGAGCAGCGCATCGCCGAGGAATTCCAGCCGCTCGTAGTGGGGGCTGCCGGCGCTGCGATGGGTCAGCGCCCGCGCCAGCAGGGCCGGGTCGGCAAAGACATGGCCGCCGAAGGCATTGCTGGCCATGTCGACGCGCGAGCGATGGCTACTCGCCACCCGCGCCCTGGTTGAGCAGGTTCTCCGAAGCCGAGAACTTCCCGATCACGTCGAGGTTGGCGATGATCGGCTTGCGGACTTCGTAGTCGACGTCCATCTGCCAACCACGGTCGATGCGCTTGATCTTGACGTTCTCCGGCTTCACGTTCTCGGCATAGCTGATGTACAGCCGGCGGAAGAACAGGTCCTGGATCTTGCCCGGGTCCCGATTGGCGATGCCGGGTTCGGCCTGCAGGCCCTTGAGCGCCTGCTTGACCGCGTAGTACTCCGAGTACATCGGGATCAGTTTCATGCCGACGTAGGCGAACAGGCCGACCACGCCCAGGACGATGATGAACGCGATCAGGGTCATGCCGCTTTGCGTACGCTTCATTGCCTTTCCCCCTTGATGGTCGAGTATCGGTGGCCCGGGGCCGAGTCTACGGAATCACGGCCATGGCGTGGTGGCCGGGCAGCGCTTGCCGGCAACCCGGCCTACGGAATCCGGCTGCCGATCCGCTTGAAGTCCACCCCGCCCGCGCTGCGGTCCCAATGCATCCAGATCAGGAATGCCTTGCCGCGCAGGTCCGCCTCGGGCAGGAAACCCCAGAAACGGCTGTCCTCGCTATTATCACGATTGTCGCCCATCACGAAATAATGGCCGGCCGGGACCGTCCATTCCCCCTCGCCCTGGATGAAGAACGGCAGGTCGTCGCGCTCAAGGACGGCATGCGGGCTATCGGGCAACTGTTCGACCAGCAGCCGGGCGCCGCTGGCGTCCGCGCCCTGGCCCTTGCCCACGTAGCGGCCGCGGCTGTCATAGCGCAGCGGTTGCCCGTTCAGGTAGACCGTGTCGTCGCGGTAGGCGATGGTGTCGCCCGGCAGGCCGACCACGCGCTTGATCCAGTCCTGCTCCGGATGCTGCGGCGGGTGGAACACGACCACGTCGCCGCGCGCGGGCTCGCCCGTGGCGATGATCTTCTGGTTGCTGATCGGCAGCCGCAGGCCATAGGCGAACTTGTTGACCAGGATGAAATCGCCGATCAGCAGGGTAGGCATCATCGAACTGGACGGGATCCGGAACGGCTCGGCGACGAAGCTGCGCAGGCACAGCACCACCGCCAGCACCGGGAAGAAGGCGCGCGAATAGTCGACGACCATCGGCTCCTTAGCATCCAGCAACCCGGCGCGCGCCTCGCGGCGGTCGCGCAGCCAGAGCTTGTCCAGCAACCAGACGGCGCCGGTGAACAGGGTGAGCCCGACCAGGGCGATCTCGAACCAGCGCATGCGCATTTTCCTAGTTGCACCGGAACCCCGGCGTTGACTGCCAATCCTGCCGATCGTCGCCCGGGCGCGGCGAGGGACCGGAAGGGATTGCCTACTTGTTGTCCACCTGCAGCACGGCGAGGAAGGCTTCCTGCGGGATCTGCACCGAGCCGACCTGCTTCATCCGCTTCTTGCCTTCCTTCTGCTTCTCCAGCAGCTTCTTCTTGCGCGAGGCATCGCCACCGTAGCACTTGGCCAGCACGTTCTTGCGCAACGCCTTGACCGTGGAACGGGCGATCACCTGCGCGCCGATAGCGGCCTGGATGGCGACGTCGAACATCTGCCGGGGGATCAGCTCGCGCATCTTCTCGACCAGGTCGCGGCCACGGCGATCGGCGTGGGCACGATGCGTGATCAACGACAGCGCATCGACGCGGTCGCCGTTGATCAGCACGTCCACGCGCACGAACGGCCCGGCCTGGAAGCGCACGAAGTGGTAATCCAGCGACGCATAGCCGCGCGACACCGACTTCAGCCGGTCGAAGAAATCCATCACCACCTCGGCCATCGGCAGTTCGTAGCTGATCTGCACCTGGCTGCCCAGGTACTGGATGCCGACCTGGCTGCCGCGCTTCTCCTCGCACAGGGTGATCACGTTGCCGACGTAATCGGGCGGCGTGAGGATGTTGGCGCGGATGATCGGCTCGCGGATCTCGTCGATGAAGTTGGCCTGCGGCAACTTGGCGGGATTGTCCAGCGGCAGGATCGTGCCGTCGGTCTTGAGCACCTCGTAGATCACCGTCGGTGCGGTGGTGATCAGGTTGAGGTCGTACTCGCGCTCCAGCCGCTCCTGCACGATCTCCATGTGCAGCATGCCGAGGAAACCGCAGCGGAAGCCGAAGCCCATCGCCTCGGAGCTCTCCGGTTCGAAACGCATCGCGGCGTCGTTGAGGCGCAGCTTCTCCAGCGCCTCGCGCAGCGCCGGGTAGTCGTCGGCATCGACCGGGAACAGGCCTGCGAACACGCGCGGCTGCATTTCCTGGAAGCCGGGCAAGGGCTTCGAAGCCGGATCCGATGCCAGCGTCAGGGTGTCGCCGACCGGCGCGCCATGCACGTCCTTGATCGAGGCGTTGATCCAGCCCACCTCGCCTGCGCCGAGCTTCTTCAGCTCCTTGCGCTTGGGCGTGAACACGCCGACGTTGTCGACCTGGTGGGTGCGCCCGGTCGACATCACCAGGATCTTGCTGCCGGGCACGATCTCGCCCTGCATCACCCGCACCAGCGAGACCACGCCGAGGTAGTTGTCGAACCAGGAATCGATGATCAGCGCCTGCAGCTTGTCGGTGTCGCGCGGCTGCGGCGGCGGGATGCGCGCGACGATCGCCTCGAGCACGGCCTCGACGTTGAAGCCGGTCTTGGCGCTGATCGCGACCGCGTCGCTGGCGTCGATGCCGATCACCGCCTCGATCTCGGCCTTGACCTTCTCGACGTCGGCGGTCGGCAGGTCGATCTTGTTGAGCACCGGCACCACTTCCAGGCCCTGTTCGACCGCGGTGTAGCAGTTGGCGACCGACTGCGCCTCCACGCCCTGCGCAGCATCGACCACCAGCAAGGCGCCCTCGCAGGCGGCCAGAGAGCGGCTGACCTCGTAGCTGAAGTCGACGTGGCCCGGGGTATCGATGAAGTTGAGCTGGTAGACCTGGCCGTCCTTCGCCGTGTACGGCAGCGACACCGACTGCGCCTTGATGGTGATGCCGCGCTCGCGCTCGATCGGGTTGTTGTCGAGCACCTGCGATTCCATCTCGCGCGCGGTCAGGCCGCCGCACAGCTGGATGATGCGGTCCGCCAGGGTCGACTTGCCGTGGTCGACGTGGGCGATGATCGAGAAATTGCGAATATTCCGCATCGGGCCGGATTGGATGCGCCCGCGCCTGGCCGGCGCGCGCTGGGATGGGTCGGACCGCGTGGAACACGGCTGCACGAATCCCGGCCGCGGGCGCCGGCACTGCCGACACACCCCGCGGACCGGGTTAAACGTTGCATTATCGCACGCCGCCCGCCGCGGCCGGGACGCTGGCGCCAGGCGCCGGTACCGTCGCGCACGCCGCGGCGAATGGCGCTCGCCTCCGGTGTCCTCGCGAAGCGCCAGTCCCGTTACTGGACGTCATCCGGGCGGGGCGCCACCGCGACGAACTGGCTGCGGCCATTGCGGCTGATCAGCAGCATCACCGTCTGCCCGGGCTTGGCGTCGCGCAGTTGGCGGTCCAGTTCGGCGGGGCTGCCGACCGCATTGCGGCCCACCTTGAGCACCACGTCACCGGGGCGCACGCCGGCGCTGCGCGCGGCCAGGCCTTCGACCCGGGCAATGCCCACCCCTTCGCCGGGCTGCAGGCCCAACTGCTTGCGGTCGCCTGCATCCAGCGCCTCGCCGACCAGGCCGAGCGGGTTGGAAGACGCACGCCCCGGGGATGCCGGGGCTTCGCCCGGCCCCTGGTCGTCGTTGCCGGCGAGCAACGCCTCGTCCAGCGGCGCCAGCACCACGTCGACATCGCGCAGCTTGCCGTCGCGCAGGATCCCGAGCCGGACGCTGGTCCCGGGCGCCATGGCGCCGATGATCGGCGGCAGGTCGCTGGATTGCTCGACGGCACGGCCATCGGCGCTGCGGATCACGTCGCCGGTCTGGAGGCCGGCCTTCTCGCCGGGGCTGCCGGGGCTGACCTCGCGGATCAGCGCGCCGCGGGTGTCCGCCAGGCCCAGGCCGCGCGCGGTATCGGCATCGATCGCCTGCAGGCCGACGCCGATCATGCCGCGCCGCACCTTGCCGGTGGCCTTGAGCTGCTTGACCGAATTCATCGCCAGGTCGATCGGGATCGCGAAGCTCACCCCCATGTAGCCGCCGGAGTTGCTGAAGATCTGGGAGTTGATGCCGACCACTTCGCCGCGGGTGTTCAGCAACGGGCCGCCGGAATTGCCGCGGTTGATCGCCACGTCGGTCTGGATGAACGGAACGTACTGCTGGCCGGCGTAGGGATTGCTGCGCCCGACCGCGCTGACGATGCCGGCGGTGACCGAGTGGTCGAGGCCGAACGGCGAGCCGATCGCCACAACCCACTGACCCGGCTTGAGCTGGTTGGAATCGCCAAGGCGCAGCGCCGGCAGGCCGCTGGCGTCGATCTTGAGCAACGCGACGTCGGACTGCTCGTCGCTGCCGACCACCTTGGCGGTGTATTCGCGGCGGTCCGACAGCTTCACCTTGACCGAATCGGCACCGTCGACGACATGGTGGTTGGTGAGCACGTAACCATCGCCGGAAATGATGAACCCGGTACCCTGCGAAACCCCGCGCGGACCACCACCACGCGGATCCTGCGGCATCCCCGGCAATGGCATGCCGGGACCGAAGAAGCGGCGGAAGATTTCCGGGATCTCGGCATCCCCGGGCAACTGCCCCGGCGCCTGCGCCTGCCGGCCGCGGCCGATCGTCGCCTCGATATTGACCACGCCGGGGCCGACCTGCTCGACCAGATGGGTGAAGTCGGGCAACCCGACCACCATCTGCGGCGCCGGCGCCGGCGCTTGCGCGGTGGCCACGGGCAGCATCACGGCGGTGGTGGCGGCAGCCGAAACGACGGCGACCAGCGCCAGCGCGCCGGCGCGCGTGCGAAGCGATGTGTTCATCGGGGGATTACCTCGGGACGAAGGAACGAAAACCGGATGCGCGCCGGGGGGCGCGAATGGCCGCTGCCCGCATCGGATCAACGCGATGCGTCGACGTCATCGTTGTCGGCGGCAGTGGCCTGTGCCGGCTGCGCAGGTACGGCCACCACGCGCGGCTGGAACGGATAGAACGCTGCCCCCGCCGACTGGCTGTTGCCATAATCGACATTGAACGCGCCGCTTGCGGGAGCACCCGGCAACAGAGCGCGTGGCCACGGCCGCGTGGTGATCGTGCTGGCGCGGGGCGCGAACGGGTTCGCCGGTTCCGTTGCCACGGCCGGCATCGGCATCGCTGTCGCGGCAGCGACCGCCAGTTGCGGTTCGACGCTGCGGCGGGCCGGGGTGCGGATCGCCGCGCGCTGGTTCTGCGCGCGCGTGCGCCGGGCGGCGGCGCGGCGTGGTACCTCGGCGACGACTGCGACGGCTGCAATCCGCGCCGCGTCGTCGGGGGCTTGCGGCGCCGGCGCCTGTCGCCGTGGCGTGGGCTGCGTCGGGACCGGTCGCGGTGCCGGCGCCGCGCTTGCGATCTCCGTCCGTGGTGCGCTGGCCGCGGGCGCCGCATCGGGCAACTGGCGGGTCACGAACAGGGCGATCGCCGCGACCGAAGCCGCCGCCAGGGCCGCGCCCGAACCCCACTTCGCCCAGCGCGGCGCGCCGCGCGCCGGGGCCGTGGTTTCCGCGGCAACCGCCAGGGCGACGCGCTGCGCGAACCCGGCGGGCACCATCGCCCCGCCCTGCCCGCGCAGGATGTCCCCGACCAGTTGCCAGCGCGACCAGCAGCCGGCCAGTTCCCCGTCGTGCTGCAGCCGGCGCAACAGGAAGCGCGCCTGGTCGGGCGCCAGCGCGCCATCGAGCATCGCCGACAGCTGCAGGCGGTTGTGGTCCAGGACCTTGTCGAAGGCGTCCTGTGGCATGTCCTGTCCGGAAGTCATCGCGTTGCCCGCTCCGGGGTGGTCTCGGTGTCCATCAACGGTCGCAGCTCCAGGTCGATCGCCTCGCGGGCGCGGAAGATCCGCGAACGCACCGTGCCGATCGGGCAATCCATCTTCGCGGCGATCTCCTCGTAGCTCAGCCCGTCGACCTCGCGCAGCGTGATCGCCGTGCGCAGGTCGTCCGGCAAGGCTTCGACCGCCCGCATCACCGTTTGTTCCATCTGCTGGCGCATCAGTTCACGTTCGGGCGTGTCGTTGTCGCGCAGGCGCAGCCCCGATTCGAACTGCTCGGCGTCGCCGACGTCGATGTCCTCCGTGGGCGGGCGGCGATTTCCGGCGACGAGGTGGTTCTTTGCGGTGTTCACGGCGATCCTGTGCAACCAGGTATAGAACTGCGCGTCCCCGCGGAAATTCCCCAACGCGCGGTATGCGCGCAGGAAGGTTTCCTGGGCCACGTCCTGGCACTCGCTCCAGTCGGCGACATACCGCCCGATCAGCGCGACGATCCGATGCTGGTACTTGCGTACCAGCAGGTCGAACGCCGCACTGTCGCCGCGCTGGACACGCTTGATCAGCTCGTGGTCCAACTGCTGGGACAACTCAACCTCGGCCATGCCTTGCCGGCGCTCCTGCATGTCGGCCCGGCACTGGCCGGGCAGTGGGACAACGTCGTGACGGGAAAGTTCCCCCCCTACACGTCATGGGGGCGGCATTGACGGCATTCAAATGCGGCCGGGATGATACTTTGCCCTCCCGTACCGCACCGGATGGCATCCAATGACGGCAGTTCCCGTGGCGTCAACCCGCATGATCGCAGGCTTCGACGGCCTCCGCTTCCGGCATTGGCAGGTGGAACCGCGCGGCGACGGCGTGGTCGTGGTCACCATCGATCGCGACGGACAAGCGGTGAATGCGCTGTCGCAGGACATGCTGATCGAGCTGGACGCCCTGTTGGAGCGGCTGGCGATCGATCCGCCCAAGGGCGTGGTGTTCCGTTCCGGCAAGCCATCGGGCTTCGTCGCCGGCGCCGACATCGGGGAATTCCGGGAGTTCGACGCCCGCGGCACGGTCAAGGACGCGCTGTTCCGCGGCCAGCAGACGCTGCAGAAGCTCGCCGAATTGCCTTGCCCCACGGTTGCGGCGATCCATGGCTACTGCATGGGGGGCGGCACCGAGCTGGCGCTGGCCTGCCGTTACCGCGTCGCTTCCGGCGATCCGTCGACGCGGATCGGCCTGCCGGAGGTGAAGCTCGGGATCTATCCCGGCTGGGGCGGCAGCGTGCGGCTGCCGCGGCTGGTCGGCGCACCCGCGGCGATGGACATGATGCTGACCGGGCGCGCGTTGTCGGCGAAGAATGCGCGCGCGATCGGCCTGGTCGACAAGGTGGTCGATGCCGGCGAGCTGGTCGATGCCGGCGCTGCACTGGCGGCCAAGGGCGCGACGCGCCCTCTCAGGCAGCGCTTGCTCGCCTGGGCGACGAACTGGTGGCCGGTGCGGCAGGCATTGGCGCCGATGCTGTTGAAGCAGGTCGCGGCCAAGGCGCCGAAGGCCCACTACCCGGCGCCCCATGCGCTGGTCGAAACCTGGCGCCGCGCCGGTGGCGGGATCCAGTCGCGGCTCGCGGCCGAGCGCAGGTCGGTGGCCAAGCTCGCCGGCACTGCCACCGCGCGCAACCTGATCCGCGTGTTCTTCCTGCAGGAACGGCTCAAGGGCCAGGGCGGCAAGGATTCGGGTATTTCCCGGGTGCACGTGGTCGGCGCCGGCGTGATGGGCGGCGACATCGCGGCATGGTCGGCCTACAAGGGCTTCGAGGTGACGCTGGCGGATCGCGAGCAGCGCTTCATCGACGGCGCCCTGGGGCGCGCGCAGGAACTGTTCGCCAGGAAGATCAAGGACGACGCCCGGCGCCCGGCGGTCGCCGCCCGGCTCAAGGGCGACCTGGCCGGCGATGGCGCCACGGATGCGGACCTGGTCATCGAGGCGATCATCGAACAGGCCGAAGCCAAGCGCGAGCTGTACGCGCAACTGGAACCGCGGATGAAACCCGGCGCACTGCTGACGACCAACACCTCGTCGATCCCGCTCACCGACCTGCGCGGGCACATCCAGCGGCCGGCGCAGTTCGCAGGCCTGCATTACTTCAACCCGGTGGCGCTGATGCCGCTGGTGGAGATCATCCACCACGACGCGATGGCGCCGGAAACGCAGCAGCGCCTGGCGGCCTTCTGCAAGGCGCTGGACAAGCTGCCGGTGCCGGTCGCGGGCACGCCGGGCTTCCTGGTCAACCGCGTGCTGTTCCCCTACATGCTGGAAGCGGCGACCGCGTTCGCCGAAGGCATCCCGGGCGCGGCGATCGACAGGGCGGCGAAGAAATTCGGCATGCCGATGGGCCCGATCGAACTGATCGACACCGTCGGACTGGACGTCGCGGCGGGCGTGGCGAAAGAGCTGGCGCCGTTCCTCGGCCTCAACGTCCCCGACGCACTCGCCGCGCCGCCGGAAGCCGGCAAGCGCGGCAAGAAGGACGGACAGGGCCTGTACAAGTGGGTGGACGGCAAGCCGGTGAAACCGGCACTGCCCAAGGACTACCAGGCGCCGGCCGACCTGGAGGATCGCCTGGTCCTGCCGCTGCTCAACGAAGCCGTGGCCGCATTGCACGACGGCGTGGTCGCCGATGCCGACCTGCTCGATGCCGGGGTGATCTTCGGTACCGGCTTCGCGCCGTTCCGCGGCGGCCCGATCCAGTACGTGCGCGACACCGGCGCCGATGCGCTGGTGGCGAAACTGCGGGTGCTGCAGGCGCGTTACGGGGATCGTTTTGCACCGCGCCCGGGCTGGGATTCGGCAGCGTTGCGGGCCTGACCTACGGTCCCGTTGCGAGCGCTTTGCGCGCGTCCCCTCGCCGCAATCCGGTTACATCGTGTGCGTCGGCTTGTCCGCGTTGAGCGTGCCGGCCAGCAGCGTCTCGATCTTGCCTTTCACAGTCTCGCCTTCGTTGCTGTCGGCGAACTGCACGCCGATGCCGGCGGTACGGTTGCCCTGCGCGCCGGTCGGGGTCACCCAGATCACCTTGCCGGCCACCGGCAGGCGCTCGCTGGACTCGGGCAGGGTCAGCAACAGGAAGACCTCGTCGCCGAGGAAGTAGCGCTTGGCGGTCGGCACGAAGATGCCGCCGGATTTCAGGTACGGCATGTAGGCGCTGTACAGCTGCGCCTTGTCCTTGACCGCCAGCGACAGGATGCCCTGGCGCGCGCCGCCTGCATTTGCCGCCATCAGTGCATTCCCCTTTCCACCCGTCCGTTTGCTCCGGCGTTGCCTGGGCCCGCATCGGATTGCCAGGCGAGCAGCAATTCCGCGACCGCGAGGTCGGCGCGGACCGTCGTGCGCAGCAGCGCGCGGGTGCGGTTGGCCGCGTCGAACCACTCCGCCAGCCTGCGTGTTCGCCCGGCGTCGGTCAAGCGCGCGTCGAGCAGGCCGGTGGCTTCGTGCAACGCCAGGTCGGTCGCGAAACGCAAACGCAGCGCGGCGTGTTCATCGGCCACCCAGCGCTGCGCGGTCGCGGCCGCGGATGCCTGGCCGCGGGTGAGCTGCGCCAGGTCGGCGGCGACTTCGCGCCGCAATGCCAGGCCGCCATCGTGCAACCATGCGGCGGCCAGGCCGGGATGACCGCGCGCGGCATCCAGCGCTTCGCCCGCCGTGGCGGCGTCGTGTCCCTGCGCACGCAGCCAGGCCAGCGCTTCGGCCTGCGCCGGCAGGCGGAATTCGAGCTTCTGGCAACGGCTGCGGATCGTCGCCGGCAACCGCCCCGGGTCGGCGGCGACCAGCCACAGGAAGCGGCCGGGCTGGGGTTCCTCCAAGGTCTTCAGCAAGGCGTTGCAGGCGGCATGGTTGGTCGCATCGGCCGGATCGATGATCGCGACCTGGGCGCCACCGTATTGCGGGGTCAACGACAACCGGGCGGACAACTCGCGTATCTGCTCGATCACGATCTCGGTGCGAAGTCGCGTGCCTTCCTTGTTCAGGATGAACGAGACCAGCGTGTAATCCGGATGCGAGCCGGCAACGAACAACTGGCAGCCGCGACAGTGGCCGCAGGGTTCGCCGCTGGCGTCGCGATCACGGCACAGCAAGCGCTGCGCCAGCCGCTGCGCGACCGCGAGCTTGCCCAATCGCGAAGGGCCGCAAAACAGCAGCGCGTGGCCCATGCGGTCGTTGTCCAGCGCATCGGCGGCCTGCGCGTAGGCGTGCTGCTGCCACGGCGCGAACGCGGCGAGGGCGGTCATCGCTGCACCGCCTGCCATCCGCGCAGCAACGCCAGTGCGTCTTCCGCGACCACGGCCGCCGGTCGCGCCGCATCGATCACGCGAATGCGTTGCGGGTCGGCGGCCGCGCGCGCGAGGAAAGCGGCACGCACCCGTTCGAAGAAGTCGTCATGCTCGCGCTCGATCCGGTCCGGGCCATTCCCTGCCGCATGGTCGCGGCCGCGGGTGCGCTCGCGCCCCGCGCCGACGCCCAGGTCCAGCAGCAGCGTCAGTCCGGGCTGCAGGCCGACCACGCGGCGTTCGAGTTCGGCGATGAAAGCCATGTCCAGCCCGCGGCCCCCGCCCTGGTAGGCATAGCTGGAATCGGTGAAGCGATCGCTGATCACCCAGGCGCCGCGTTCCAGCGCGGGCTGGATGGTTTCGCGCACATGTTGCGCGCGAGCGGCGAACATCAGCAGCAATTCGGTCCCGGCGGCCAGGGGCTCGTGGCGGGTGGCCAGCAACAAGCCGCGGATCTGCTCGGCCAGCGGCGTGCCACCGGGTTCGCGCGTGCACACGACCTCGAAGCCATCGCGCTGCAGGGCCACGCGCAGCGCCTCCATCACCGTCGTCTTGCCGGCGCCCTCACCGCCTTCCAGCGACACGAAACGCGGGTGCGTGGCCAGGGGCGTCATCGCGCCTGCCGTTGCTGCTGGCGATAGCGCTGCAGGTATGCGCGCACGGCGGCCTGGTGTTCTGCGAGCGAACGCGTGAACACATGGCGGCCGCTGCCGTCGCCGACCGCCACGAAATACAGCGCGTCGCCCGGCGCCGGATGGGTAACCGCCTGCAACGCGGCGACCCCCGGCATCGCGATCGGGGTCGGCGGCAGGCCCGTTCGGGTATAGGTGTTGTACGGCGTGTCGGCCAGCAGGTCGGCCCTGCGGATGTTGCCCGCGTAGCGCTCGCCCATGCCGTAGATCACGGTGGGATCGGTCTGCAGCTTCATCCCGAGTTTCAGGCGGCGCACGAACACGCCGGCGATCTGCGGGCGTTCCTCGGCGATGCCGGTTTCCTTCTCGACGATCGACGCCAGGGCCAGCACCTCTTCCTTCGAGCGCAACGGCAGGTCCGGTATCCGCGACTCCCAGGCCGCATCCAACGCCTCGTCCATCGCCGCGCGCGCGCGCGCGAGCACGTCGAGGTCGCTGTCGCCGCGGGTATAGACATAGGTTTCCGGAAGGAAGCGCCCCTCCGGGTGCACGCCGGGCTGGCCGAGCGCCTTCATCAGCGCCGCATCGTCCAGTTGCGCGGATGCGTGGCGAAGCGGCTGCGCCCTGGCCAGCGCCGCGCGCAGCTCGCGCAGGTTCCAGCCCTCCACGATCGTGAAGCGATGGCTGATGACCTTGCCCTCGCGCATCCGCGACAGCAGTTGCCGCGGCGTGGTGCCCGGATCGAGCGCGTATTCGCCGACCTGCAGCTTGCCGGCGGCGCCGAGCTGGCGCGCGAGCAGTTGCCATTCGACGTCCTGCCCGCCGGCCACGCCGGCGGCATGCAGCTTGTCGAGCACGGCCGCGAAGGAATCGCCGCGTTCCACCTGGACGCTGTCGCCGGCCTGCAGGCCGGCCAGCGGAGCGTCGGCAAAACCGAGATAACGGCTGGCCGCCCAGTAACCGAGCGCTCCGGCGAGCAGCGCGGTGGCCACGAACAACAGGCCGAAGCCGTGCTTGCGTTTTTGCGGACTCACGGGTGCTCCAGGTCCAGGGCGAAGGCGGGATGCAGGCGCGCGAGCACGGCACGGGCCGCGGCGATTGCGGGATGCGGAGGCCACGCCCGCGTGCCGAGCCTGGCCACGGGCAGGATACCGCGCACCGCGTTGCTCAGGAAAACCGCATCGGCCGACTCGATCGCGGCCCTGTCCAGCCTCGCCTCCCGGGCCTGCAAGGGCAGCAGCAGCTGTGCGCGACAGACGCCAGCGATGCCGCAACGGTCCAGCCCCGGAGTCAACCACCGGCCTTCCCGGAACACGAACAGGTTGGCGCCGGTGGCGGCGACGACATGGCCGTCGTGGTCGCACACCAGGCCTTCGTCGAAGCCGGTTTCGCTGCACTCGGCGCGCGCCAGCACCTGCTCCAGGCGGTTGCAGTGCTTGATGCCGGCCAGCAGCGGCTGCGAGGCCAGTCGCGTTTCGCACCAGCAAACCCGCAGGCCCTCGGCCGGTGCCGGCGGCGGCGGTCGATGGCGGAACAGCAGCCAGGCCGGCTCCGCTCCGAGCGGCGGCGCGTAGCCGCGGGTTCCGCCGCCGCGGGTGACGATCAGCTTGAGCACGCCATCGCCCGCGGGCGGGTCCCCGGCGAACAGCGCCGCGGCTTCCTCGCGTACCCGCGAGGCATCGGGCAGGCGCAGGCGCAGGCGCTGCGCGCCGCGTTGCAGCCGCGACCAGTGCGCGTCCCACCACGGCACGTTGCCGCGATGCACGCGCATGGTTTCGAACAGGCCGTCGCCGTAGGCCAGGCCGCGGTCGTCGGGCGCGACCGCGTCCATCCGCCGGTTACCGATGAATATCCGCGTGGTCATTCGCCTGCTCCGAGCGCCCGCAGCATGCCGCGCGCCTTGGCCCGGGTCTCGTCGAGTTCACGCTGCGGATCGGAGTCGGCGACGATCCCGGCGCCGGTGCGGAAACGCAGGCGGCCCGGGGCGGTCCCGTCGCACTCCAGCTCGGCGCTGCGGATCAGGATGTTGAGGTCGAGGTCGCCGTCGCGGTTGAGCCAGCCGAACGCGCCCGTATAGGCGCCGCGGCCCTGCCCTTCCAGCTCGGCGATGATTTCCATGCAGTGGACCTTGGGGCAGCCGGTGATGGTGCCGCCGGGAAAGGTCGCGCGGATCACGTCGCCGGGGGTGGCGTCGGCGCGCAGGCGGCCGCGCACGTTGCTGACGATGTGGTGGACATGGGCGTAACTCTCCACCGTCATCAGCTCGTCGACCTCGACGCTGCCGGGCGTGCAGACGCGACCGAGGTCGTTGCGCTCCAGGTCGATCAGCATCACGTGCTCGGCGCGTTCCTTGGGGTTGCCGACCAGGTCGCGGATGCGCTCGGCATCGTCGTCGCCTTCGAACCTGGGGCGGGTGCCCGCGATCGGGCGCGTTTCGACCACCTCGCCGCGCACGCAGACCAGCCGTTCCGGCGAGGCGCTGACGACCGCCCAGCCGTCGCCGGCGAGCAGGCCGGCGAAGGGCGCCGGATTGTGGTTGCGCAAGCGCGCGAACAAGGCGGCCGGATCGAGCGCGTGATCGAACCGCGCCTGCCAGCCGCGCGACAGGTTGGCCTGGAACACGTCGCCCGCGGCGAGGTAATCGAGGATGCGGGCCACGCCATCGGTGAAGCGCTGCGGCGGGTCCTCTTCCAGCGCGACCGGAGGGGTCCACGCAGGCAGCGGCGGCAAGGCAGCCGCGGCCGCCAGGTCGGCGACGATCGCGTCGAGCATTGCCGCATGCGCGGTTTCGGCGATCGCGATGCAGTCGCCGCTGGCGCGGTCCCGCAAAATCGCGCAGGGGGCGCGCAACGCCAGCGCCACCGGCACGCTGCCGGGTGCCGGCGGCAGGCGCAGCACCGGTTCGACCTGCGCGGCGAGTTCATAGCCCAGGAACAGCGCCCAGCCACCTCGGAACGGCCAGCGCGGCTCCTCGCGCGGCGTGCGGGATGCGCGCCATTCGCGATCCAACGCAGCAAGGAAGTCGCCGTCGACGCGGTTGCCGTCCCGATCACGGGTGATGCCATCGCGGGCCAGCGCCAGCGACTCGCCGCTGGCCGCCAGCAACAGGTCCCAGCGTCCCTGCGCGGTGCCGGCGGCCGACGACTCCAGCAACAACGGGTAACGCCGCGGCGCGAGCCGGTGCAATGCCAGCAGGTCGGCGCCGGGTTCGAGGTTGCGGGTGGCGAGCATGCGCCCTGGCCGGCCCTCAGCTGCGTCGGAAGATCAGGGCGCCGTTGGTGCCGCCGAAGCCGAACGAGTTCGACATCGCGATGTCGACCCTGGCATCGCGCGCGGTGTGCGGCACGTAGTCGAGGTCGCAGCCTTCGGACGGATGGTCGAGGTTGATGGTGGGCGGGATGACGCCGGTGTGCAGCGCCATCGCCGAGAACACCGCCTCCACGCCACCGGCGGCGCCCAGCAGGTGCCCGGTCATCGATTTGGTGGAGCTCACCATCACCTTGTACGCGGCGTCGCCGAGCGCGGCCTTGATCGCCATGGTCTCGGCGAGGTCGCCGGCAGGGGTCGAGGTGCCATGGGCGTTGATGTAGCCGATCGCCGACGGGTCGATCGCCGCGTCCTTGATCGCGTTGCGCATGCAGCGCGCGGCGCCGTCGCCGCTCTCGCTCGGCGCGGTCATGTGGAAGGCGTCGCCGCTCATGCCGAAGCCGACCAGTTCGCAATAGATGCGCGCGCCGCGGGCCTTCGCGGCCTCGTGCTCCTCCAGCACCAGGATCCCGGCGCCATCGCCCATGACGAAGCCATCGCGGTCCCTGTCCCACGGCCGCGAGGCTTTTTCCGGCTCGTCGTTGCGGGTGGACAGCGCCTTCATGGCGCAGAAGCCGGCGACCGAGGTCGGCGTGACCGCGTACTCGGCGCCGCCTGCGATCATCGCGTCGGCCTCGCCGTACTGGATCATGCGCATCGCCAGGCCGATGTTGTGGGTGGCGGTGGTGCACGCGGTGACCGCGGCGATGTTGGGACCCTTGGCGCCGGTCATGATCGAGACCTGGCCGGCGATCATGTTGATGATCGTGCTGGGCACGTAGAACGGCGAGACCTTGCGCGCGCCGCCCTCGGCGTACTTGAGCGTGGTCTCCTCGATGCCCTTGAGCCCGCCGATGCCGGCGCCGATCGCCACGCCGATGCGCTCGGCCGCCTCGCCGGAAATCTCCAGCCCGGCATCGGCGATGGCCATCATCGAGGCGGCCACGCCGTAGTGCACGAACGGATCCATCTTCTTGACGTCCTTCGGCGCGAACCACTTGCCCGGATCGAAGTCCTTCACCTGCCCGGCGATCCTGGTCGGGAACGACGAGGCGTCGAAATGGGTGATCGGGCCGATCCCCGAGCGGCCGTGGACGATGCCGTCCCAGCTGCTCTGCAGGTCGTTGCCCAGCGGCGACAGGATGCCGAGGCCAGTGACGACGACGCGACGTTTGGACATGTCGGGAACTCCGTGCTGCGCTGTTCGACGGTTGCTCTACAAATGCGCAGGGCCGCGTGTGCGGCCCCGGCGTGCCACGATGCGCGGAAGGCTTACGCCTTGACGTGCGCCTTGACGTAGTCGATCGCCTGCTGGACGGACGTGATCTTCTCGGCTTCCTCGTCCGGGATCTCGCACTCGAATTCCTCCTCGAGGGCCATGACCAGCTCGACGGTATCGAGCGAATCCGCGCCGAGGTCATCGACGAACGAAGCGCTGTTGCTGACTTCCTCTTCCTTGACGCCCAGTTGTTCGACGACGATCTTCTTGACGCGCTCTTCGATGCTGCTCATGGGTGCTTGCTCCTCCCGGGAGACTGTTCAGACGGATAGTGTAAGGGAAAGCCGGGGGGCCCGCGCACGGGCGGGATTACCCTTCCGGCTCAAGCGTTTACGGCATGTACATGCCGCCGTTCACGTGCAGGGTTTCGCCGGTGATGTAGGCCGCGGACGGGCCGGCCAGGAAGGCCACCGCGCGCGCGACATCGGCCGGTTCGCCGAGGCGGCCGAGCGCGATCTGGCCGAGCAATCCCACGCGCGCGGCCTCCGGCAGCGCGCGGGTCATGTCGGTGTCGATGAAGCCCGGCGCGACCACGTTGACCGTGACGCCGCGGCTGCCGACCTCCTTGGCCAGCGACTTGCTGAAGGCGATGATCCCGGCCTTGGCGGCGGCGTAGTTGGCCTGCCCTGCGTTTCCGGTGACGCCGATCACCGAGGCGATGTTGACGATCCGGCCGCGGCGCGCCTTCATCATCCCGCGCATCACCGCCTTGCTGGTGCGATAGACGCTGCTGAGGTTGGTGTCGAGGATCGCGTTCCAGTCCTCTTCCTTCATCCGCATCAGCAGGTTGTCGCGGGTGATGCCGGCGTTGTTGACCAGGATGCTGATCGCGCCGAATTCCCCGGCGATGGCGTCCACCAGCGCCTCGACCGCGGCGCTGTCGGTGACGTCGAGCTCGCGGCCGTGGCCGCCGGCGGCCTTGAGCCGCTCGCCGATCGCCGCGGCCCCGGCCCCGGACGTGGCGGTGCCGATGACCGTCGCGCCCTGCGCGGCCAGTTCATCGGCGATCGCCGCGCCGATGCCGCGGCTGGCGCCGGTGACCAGCGCGATTTCGCCGTCCAGGGCACCGGCCTTGGACACATCGGAATGGCTCATGCCTTGCTCCAGTCCGCCAACGCGGTTTCGAATTCGCCCGGCGTGCCGAGCGCGCGCGCATCGAGCGTCTTGTCGATGCGCCTGCACAGGCCCGCGAGCACCTTGCCCGGGCCGCATTCGGCGATGCGGACGACGCCGCGCGCGGCCAGTGCCTGCACGCAGCCGGTCCATTGCACCGGCAGGTAGAGCTGGCGGACCAGCGCGTCGCGGATCGCCTGCGCGCCGTCGTGCACTTCGGCATCGACGTTCTGCACCACCGGGATCACCGGGTCGTGCCAGCGCATGCCCGCCATCGTCTCCGACAGCCGGTTGGCGGCTTCGCGCATCAACGGCGTGTGCGACGGCACGCTGACGGCGAGCTTGACCGCCTTGCGCACGCCGCGCTCCGCCAGCAGCGCCAACGCGCGATCGACCGCGGCGGCATCGCCGCCGATGACGACCTGGCCCGGCGAGTTGTAGTTGGCAGGCACCACGACCTGGCTGGCGGACGCATCCCGGCAGGCCTCGGCGACCACCGCGTCCTCGGCGCCGAGCACCGCGGCCATCGCACCGACGCCGGCGGGCGCCGCGTCCTGCATCAATTGCCCGCGCAGCCGCACCAGGTGCGCGCCGTCCTCGAGCGACAACGCGCCAGCGGCGACCAGCGCGCTGTATTCGCCGAGGCTATGGCCGGCCAGCACCGACGGATCGGCGCCATCGCGCTGCCGCCAGAGGCGCCAGACCGCCACGCCCGCGGCCAGCAATGCCGGCTGCGTGTACTCGGTGCGGTTGAGCATTTCCTCCGGGCCACCCTGGGACAACGCCCACAGGTCGATGCCGGCACCGTCGGAGGCTTCACGGAATGTCTCGTGCACCAGCGGATGCAGTTCGGCAAGTTCGGCGAGCATGCCGAGCGACTGCGAACCCTGGCCGGGAAACACGAAGGCGAGCGAAGGCGAGGCGTTCATCGGCATTCTCGGCGCGGGTCCACCAACGGCATGGGGCGCGAATGATACGGGGTGGCGGTCGCACCCGTCTGTACCGGTGCGTATGTCTGCGTGCCGCGAGGCGTCGCGATCAATACCGCAGCAACGCCGAGCCCCAGGTGAAGCCGCCGCCGAAAGCCTCCAGCAGCAGAAGCTGCCCGCGCTGCACCTTGCCCGAGCGCACCGCCTCGTCCAGCGCCAGCGGCACCGAACCCGAGGACGTATTGCCGTGCCTGTCGACGGTGACGATCACGCGCTCCATCGGCATGTCCAGGCGCTTGGCGGTGGCCTCGATGATGCGCAGGTTGGCCTGGTGCGGGATCAGCCAGTCGATCTCGTGGCGGTCCAGGCCGTTGGCTTCGAGGGTTTCCTCGACGATCGCGTCCAGTGCCTTGACCGCGTGCTTGAACACGTCGTTGCCGGTCATGTTGATGCGCACGCCGGCATTGGGCTCGTCCGGCTTGAAGCCGACCGAGACGCCGACCGGGTTCCACAGCAGTTCCTTCTTGCCGCCGTCGGCATGCAGGTGGGTGCTGAGGATGCCCGTCTCGCTGTCGGCCTTGAGCACCACCGCGCCGGCGCCGTCGCCGAACAGCACGCAGGACGTGCGCTCGGTCCAGTCGACCATGCGGGTCAGGGTTTCCGCGCCCACCACCAGCGCCGTCCTGGCGGCCCCGGAGCGGATGAACTGGTCGGCCACCGACAATGCGAACACGAAGCCGGAGCATGCGGCGTTGACGTCGAACGCCGGGCAGCCGTTGGCGCCCAGTCGATGCTGGATCAGGCAGGCGGTCGAGGGGAAGATCAGGTCGGGCGTGGTGGTGCCGAGCACGATCAGGTCGAGTTCGGAGGCCTCGACCCCGGCCGCTTCCAGGGCGCGCACGGCGGCGTGGTAGGCCAGGTCGCCGGTGGTCTCGCCCTCGGCGGCGACATGCCGCTCGCGGATGCCGGTGCGCGAGGTGATCCACTCGTCACTGGTATCGACGAGCTTGGCGAGATCGTCGTTGGTCAGCACTTTTTCCGGCAAATAACTGCCGGTGCCCGCGATCCGGGAATAGATCCTGTCACTCATGCGCGCGACCCCATTGGATTGTCCGGCACCGTGCGGCCCGTCATCGACCTTGCGTGGCAAGGGCGACGGCCTTCCCCGGGCCCGACGACAGCGATGGGCGTGGCCGCATCAACGATCCACGCCCGCGGGGTCAATCTTCCTCGACGACCTTGGTCTTGGGCACGATCACCTGCTTGCCGCGGTAGTAGCCGTCGGCGGTGACGTGGTGGCGCAGGTGGGTCTCGCCCGTGGTCGGGTCGGTCGACAACTGCTTCGCGGCCAGGGCGTCGTGGGCGCGGCGCATGCCGCGACGGGACGGGGAAACGCGGGACTTCTGTACAGCCATGGGATTGCTCCAGCCTTCGATTCGTTACTTGCCAGGGATGGCTTGCCAAAACAACGGCTCGCGCCGCACTTGATTGTCTCGTCGCGCGATCTCTCAATCGCGCCTTTTCAGCCCGGCCAGCGCCGCGAACGGGTTGGCCTGCGCCGCTTCGTCCGCCTGCACCGGCCAGTCCCGCTGCAGCGCCTCGCTGCCGGGCGAGATCGGCACTACCGGAACCGCGAGGATCAACTCGTCCTCGATCAGGTCCGCCGGCCGTACCGCGCCATCTTCGGGCACCAGTAGCGGCTCGTAATCCGGCGGCAGCCCGGCCTCGGCCGCTTCCAGGTCGGCGTCGGCAGGCAGCAGCCCGAGCCGCTGCACCACCTGCACCGGTTGCAGGAAGCGCTGCAGCGTGCGCTGGCAGACCAGCGGCAACGCGGCATCGATCCGCAACTCGACGTAAGGCACCTGCAATGCGTCGCGATCGAATTCGATCGCATAGCGCACCATGCCCTCGCCGTCGCACAACACGCCTTGCAGTCGCGACAGCGACGACAACGGCAGGCTGCCCTCGAATCCCCGGCGCGCGGCCACCATGCGCCAGGCGTCCAGTACCTCGGGCAACCGCCCGGAGGCCCCGGATTCGTGCGATTCAGCGGACATAAGCGACGAAATGTTAGGGGGCCGCGGCCGCGCTGTCAAACCCAAGTCATTGCCGCCACGGGGAATTTGCCCCCCGCCCGCCGCCACGGCAGACTGGCCCTTCCACCCGCCCGGACCCGACCTTGGCCACCGTCCTAGCGCTGTTGCTCGCCGCGGCCCTGGTCGTGGCCTTGGTCCTGCTGGTGCGGCAGCGCAGCGGCCGCCGCCAGCGTGCGTTGGCGCAGGTGCTCGATGCCGCCGACGCGCTCGAGGAACGCCTTCGCACCGCCCGGGCCGAGATCGAGGCGGTCGCCGGCAGCGACGACAACCCCGTGCGCGACGCATTGCAGGAAATGCTGCGCCAGCGCCTGTGGCTGCAACAGCATGGCCACCAGGCCTCGCTGGAACAGCTGGCGTCGGTGCGCGACTCGATCGACGCCGGGCGCCGGCGCATCGACCAGCAGCTGCTGCAGATCGAGCGCGCCCGTGCCCCCGCCGTGCACTGAGCCGCGATGCCCCGGCTGATCCTCGCTTCGACCTCGCGCTACCGCCGCGAGCTGCTGGCGCGGCTACGGCTGGCATTCGACGTGGCCGGGCCGGAAACCGACGAGGCGCCCCTGCCCGGCGAGGCCCCGGCGGCGCTGGCGCGGCGCCTGGCCGCCGCCAAGGCCGCCGCGGTGGCGCGCAGCCATGGCGACGCCTGGGTGCTGGGCTCCGACCAGGTCGCCGAGCTGGAGGGCGCCGCGCTGGGCAAGCCCGGCGGGCGCGAAGCGGCGCTGGCCCAATTGGGCGCGATGTCCGGCCGCCGCGTCGCCTTCCGCACCGCGGTCTGCCTGGCGCATGCCGACGGCCGCCGTCTCGACGCACTGGACACCACCGTCGTTCGTTTCCGCGCCCTGGCCGGCGACGAGATCGCCCGCTACGTGGACGCCGAGCAGCCTTTCGACTGCGCCGGCAGCTTCAAGTCCGAGGGGCTGGGGATCGTCCTGTTCGAGTCGATAGAGTCGCGCGATCCGACCGCGCTGGTCGGCCTGCCGCTGATCGCGACGGCACGGCTGCTGCGCGAAGCCGGCTTCGCCCTGCCATGAGCAACGCGGCTGCCGTCGCGCGCATCCGCGAGCTGCGGCTGCGGCCCTTCCGATGCCCGGGTTGCGGCCCGTCGCTGCTGCTGCGCCTGGGCGCCGACGAGATGCAGGTGCGCTGCCTGCGCTGTCGCGGCACGCCGGTACACCTGTCGCTGATGGCTGCGCTCGCCATCCACGCCGGTCGCCTTGGCGCGCTCGACGCCTACGAGCTTTCCACCACCGGCGCCTTGCTGCGCCACCTGCAACGCCAGTGCCGCAGCGTGGCGACCAGCGAATACCTGGAAGGCGTGGAGCCGGGCAGCAGTCGTGGCGGCGTCCGCTGCGAGGACGTCCAGCAATTGAGCTTTGCCGACGGCAGCTTCGACCTGTGCACCTCCACCGAGGTGTTCGAGCACGTGCCCGACGATCGCGCCGGCCTGCGCGAACTGCATCGCGTACTGCGGCCCGGCGGGCGCCTGCTGCTCACGGTCCCCATGTCCAACCAGCCGGCCACGGTCGAGCGCGCGCGCCGCGATGGCCCGCGAATCCGATACCTGCTGCCGCCCGCCTACCACGGCGATCGCCTGAACGGCCCCGGCAGCGTGCTCGTCTACCGCGATTACGGGCGCGACATCGTCGCGCGCGTGCGCGAAGCCGGTTTCCGGGAGGCCATGCTGTGGACGCCGCCGCAGGCGTTCCATGGCCACCGGCGCACGGTGGTGGTCGCCACCCGCGGCTGAGGTCGCGTCGCGGCTTTGCCGGCGGCCGACACCGGATGATCAGTCGCCTTTGCCGTCCACCACGATCCGCTGCTGCGGCCATGCCTCGCTGCTGCCGTCCTTCCCGTGCAGCACCAGCCCGAGCCAATGCGAGCCATGGCTGCCTTCGGGCAGCGTCACCTCGACATCGAACCCGACATACGGGTGCGCCGGGTCGGTGGAAATCCGCCAGAACGGGGCAACGTACGCGCGCTGCGCGCCATAGTGCGCCTGCGCGAGCGGCAGCCCGTCCAGCGTCACCTCGACCCGGGCGATGCCCACGCCATCCTTGAACGCCCATCCCGCGACCAGGAAGCTGCGGTCGACGCGGGCCCCGGCGACCGGCGCATCGAACCAGGCCATGGCCGGCGTGGTGCAGGCCCCGGGTCGTTTCCGCGCGCGGAGCGCGAACAGCAGGAACCGCTGGCTGCCGTGGTCGACGTTGACCACGCGCGGCGGCGGCAGCGGCCCGAGCCGCCGGCACAGGTCGTGGTAATGGGCGAGCAGGTTCTTGTATTCGACCTCGGTGGCCCCGACCACCAGCAACAGCGGATGCGGACCGAGCGCGGCGCGATCGTCGGCGCGCAACCCCCACAACGCCAGTTGCGGCGCGCGCCCATGCTTGCGGTTGAGCGGGTGCGGCAGCACCGCGATGTCGGGATCGTCGAGCGCGAAGCCGAGTTCGGCGCCGACCTTGAAGTTGTCGGCCACGATCCGGGTACCGGCCGGCATGGTCGCGCGCAATTCGCGCACCGCGCGCGCCAGCGGGTCCCAGCCGGCGAAGTTGCCCGGGTACCATTTCGCGCCGGCCGCATGCGCGCGCAGCGACGGCACCGACACCGCCGCGTAATATCCCAGCAGCGCCACCAGTCCGAGCGCGGCAAGCGCGGTGGTCGCGCGCCGCAACCATCGCGGCCAGCGCTGCAGCACGCCGGGCAGCAGCGGCAGCAATGCGACGTACCCCGGGAGCGGCCAGTGGAAGCTCACGCGCTCGGTATCGGCGAAGAACCCGAGCACGAAGAAGCCCAGCACCACCAGCGCGCCGAGCCAGGCGAAATAACGCGCCACCAGGTTGTCGTCGCGGCGGTGCCGCCACCCCGCCAGCGCCAGCGCCGCGAACAGCAGCGGCGTGACCAGCAGCGCCTGCACCAGCACGAACCAGATGCCGTCGCCATGGAACGCCCAGGGATGCCGGTCGATCAGCTGGAAACGCAGGCCGGCCTCGGCGTTGTCCATGTTCCAGGCCAGCAACGGCGTCCAGGCGGCGATGCCGAACGCAATCGCGACCCATACCCGCGCGTCGCGCAATGCGCGCCGGCCTTCCGGAATCAGCAGCAGGGCGACGCCACCGACCGCGATCACGGCGATGAAGCGGTAATGGCTGAGGGCGCCGATCGCCAGGCCCGCGGCCAGTTCCAGCGCCGCGGTGGCGCTGACGTTGCGCAACAGGCGGGTACCCGCGTCCATGCAAAGCAAGGTCGCCAGCGCCATCGCCACGTCCGGCACCGCCAGCAGCCCGAGGGTGCCGGCCAGCGGCAACAGCATCGCGAAGATGCCCGCGTTCCAACCCTGCGCCGGATCGAATTCGCGCGCGGTGATCCGCGCCACCAGCCAGGGCAGGCATGCGGCGAGCAGCAGGAACGGCGCCCGCAGCGCCAGGGTGTCGTTGCCGCCGAGCGAGACCCCGATCCGGGTCAGCCAGGCCGTCAGCCCCGGCAGGTCGGAATAGGCCCACGCCAGGTGCCGGCCTTCCTGCCAGTAGAAGGCTTCGTCGACGAACAGCGGCAGTTGCGCGGCAAGCACCAGCTTGAGCGCCAGCAACGACGCCCACAGCATCAGGAACCACCGCCGCGCCTGGATTTCTTTCCGCATCGTCCGTGCCTCGTTACACTCGCCATCAGTGGCCTTCGCGGGACGCGAAGGTGCCAGGCCGGGATGGCCCGCCCGTGAAACGCGCTCCCGTGCCGCACCCGCCGCTGGTGCAGCGCCCGGACGAACCGGCCCGTGTTTGCCGACTTTCCATCGAGGTGCGCATGTCCGCAACGCCCGTGGCAGCCCGCATGCTAACCGACGACCTGCGCGATGCGTTGCAACGGGCGCTGGCGCAGGTCAACACGCTGCTGCTGGGCAAGTCGCAGGAAGTGCGGCTGGCGTTCGTGGCGCTGCTGTCCGACGGCCACCTGCTGATCGAGGACCTTCCCGGGCTCGGCAAGACCACGCTGGCGCACGCGCTGGCGGCGACGCTCGGCCTTGGCTTCCAGCGCGTGCAGTTCACCTCCGACCTGCTGCCGTCGGACATCGTCGGCGTCTCGGTGTTCGACGCGCAGGCGCGGCGCTTCGAATTCCACCCCGGCCCGGTGTTCGCGCACGTGCTGCTGGCCGATGAGATCAATCGCGCGCCGCCGCGCACCCAGAGCGCGCTGCTGGAGGCGATGGCCGAACACCAGGTCACGGTCGACGGCCACACCCACGCGCTGCCGGATCCATTCTTCGTGATCGCGACCCAGAACCCGACCGACCTCGCCGGCACCTATCCCCTGCCCGATTCGCAACTCGACCGCTTCCTGCTGCGGCTGACCCTGGGGTATCCCGGCGAGGAGGCCGAGCGCGCGCTGCTGGCCGGCACCGACCGCCGCGACCTGATCGCGCAGGCGACGCCATTGCTCGGCGCCGAAGACGTGCTCGGCTTGCGGCGCGCGGTCGCCGGCATCCATGCCAGCGATGCGCTGGTCGATTACGTGCAGGCGCTGCTGACGCGCAGCCGGCAGCACCCCGGGGTGCGCGTCGGGTTGTCGCCGCGCGCCGGGATCGCGCTGCTGCGCGCGGCCCGCGCCTATGCCCTGCTGCTCGGGCGCGGCCACGTGCTGCCCGAAGACGTGCAGGCGCTGTTCGCCGCGGTCGCCGCGCACCGCCTGGTGGCCGAAGCCGATGGCGGCAGCCATCCGGCGCTGGCCAGGGCGATCCTGCACGCGGTGCCGGTGGACTGAATGCCGGCGGTCGCGACGCCGGCCGACGCGAGCTCCGGCGACCCGCCGGCGCACGCCATGGCGGCCGACGGCATGCGCCGGCGTTGGCGCCGGCGTTTCGAATCCTGGACGCGGCCGCGGCATCCGGAATTGCTGCCGGTGCTGTTCGACCGGCGCCGGATCTACGTGCTGCCGACGCGCTTCGGGCTGATGTTCGCGCTGTCACTGGCGGTGATGGGCGTGGGCGCGCTCAACTACAACAACAACCCGGCGCTGCTGCTGGCACTGCTGTTGGCCGGGGCCGCGAACACCAGCCTGCTCGCCGCGCACCTGCAGTTGACCGGCCTGCAGATCGCGGCCATCGGCGCCGAGCCGGTCGCTGCGGGCATGCCGCTGGAACTGCGCCTGCACGCGCGTGCCGCGCCCGGCCGCGAACGCCGCGGCCTGCGCGTGCAGCGTGGCGACGTCGCCGCCAGCCTGTCGCTGTCCGACGGCAACGGCCATGCGAGCCTGCTGTTGCCGACCGTCCGCCGCGGCTGGTTCGTGATCGGGCGCCTGCGGATCTCCACCACGCGCCCGCTGGGCCTCGCGCGCGCCTGGGCGTATGTATGGCCGGACGCGCCGTTGCTGGTGTATCCGGCGCCGGAAGCTTACGGCCCGCCCCTGCCCGAAGACGGGGCCGGCGCCAACGCCCTCGCGCGGCTGCATCCGGCCGGCGACGACGTCCACCACCTGCGCGCCTATCGCCGCGGCGATCCGCGGCGCGCGATCGCCTGGAAACCGTCGGCGCGCCGCGATTCGCTGCTGGTGCGCGAATACGAACAGCCGCTCGGCGCCGACGTGCTGCTGGACTGGCAGCAGCTGTCGGCGCTGGGCTACGAGGAGCGCATCCGCCGGCTGGCGCGCTGGGTCGACGAGGCCGAGCGCGAAGGCCGTCGCTATCGCCTGCAGCTACCGGGCCAGCCCGCGCTCGGCCCCGCATCCGGAGTGCAACACCGCCATGCCTGCCTGCGTGCGCTGGCACTGCTGCCGCCGGCCGGGGGTGGGGGATGAGGCCAGCGGCGACGCTGCTCGACCCGCAAAGCAGGGCATGGGTGCTGCTCGCCGCCGGCGCCTGCGTGTTGCCGCTGCTGCTGCAGTTGCCGCGACCGCTGGCGGCCGGCATCGGCGTGACGGCGGTGCTGGTCGCGGCGGGTTCGTGGCGGCGTCCGTTGCCGGGATGGTTGCGGCTGCTGCTGGCGCTGGCCCTGGTCGGCGCGGTGCTGGCGACGACGCGCTTCGTGTTCGGCCGCGATACCGGGTGCGCGCTGCTCGCCGCGATGCTGGCGATCAAGCCGGCGGAAACCTCGAGCCTGCGCGATGCCCGCAGCCTGCTCGGCTTCGCGCTGTTCGCGCCATTCGCCACCTTCCTGCTCGACCAGGGACCACTGGCACTGGTGCTGGGATTGCTCGGAGCGACCCTGGCGCTCGCCGCGCTGCTGCGCCTGGCCGAACTGGAATCCGGCGATGTCCGCCACCCAACGCCCCCATGGCGGCGCTTCGCCACCGTGTGGCGGTTGGTCGCGATCGGCCTGCCACTGGCGCTGGCGGCGTTCTGGCTGTTCCCGCGCCTGGGCACGCCGCTGTGGGGGGTGCCGCAACGGGCGCTCGCCAAGCCCGGCCTGTCCGACCACATGGCGCCGGGCGAATGGGTCGACATCATGAACGACGACAGCACCGCGCTGCGCGTGCAGTTCCACGGCCCGTCCCCCGCCCCCTCGCAGATGTACTGGCGCGGACCGGTGTTGTGGAATTTCGACGGCCGCCAATGGACCCAGCCGCGCTGGCTGCGCGGGATTCCGGCCGCCCCGGTGCGCGCGGGGGCGACGCGCTGGGACTACGAACTCGAGCTGGAGCCCACAGACGGCCACCAACTGGTCGCGCTGGAACTGCCGACCGCCGCGCCTGCCGGCGCCCGGCTGTCGCTGGACTACGGCCTCTACAGCGCGCAGCCGCTGACCGGACTGACCCGCTGGCGCATGCGTTCGGCGCCGCCGGCCGCGTTCGAACCGCGCCTGATGCGCACCCTGCGCCAGTACGCGTTGGCGCTGCCCGAGGGCTACAACCCGCGCACCGTGGAACTGGCGCGGCAGTGGCGGCGCGAAGCCGGTCCGGGCAACGCCGCCAATGACGCGGCGATCGTGCAGCGCGCGATGCGCATGATCCGCGGCGGGTTCGCCTACACCCTCGCCACGCCGCTGTTGGGGCGCAATTCGGTCGACGAATTCCTGTTCGACTACAAGGCCGGTTTCTGCGAGCACTTCAGCTCCGCGTTCGTGGTGCTGATGCGCGCGGCCGGGATCCCGGCGCGCGTGGTCACCGGCTATGCCGGCGGCTATCGCAACCCGATCGGGGGGTATTGGCTGGTACGCAACTCCGATGCCCACGCCTGGGCCGAGGTCTGGCTCGACGGCCGCGGCTGGGTGCGGGTGGATCCGACCGCCGCGGTCGCACCGGAGCGCATCTACGACACCCTCGCCGACCGCGCGCCGGGCGCGATCGGCGATTTCACCGGGCTGGCGCCGATGTTCGATGCCGGCGACTGGCTGCGCCGCGGCTGGAACGACTTCGTGCTCGGCTTCGACGCCGACCGGCAGCGGCAACTGCTGCGGCCGCTGGGACTGCGCGACCTCGGTTCCGCGCGGCTGGTCGGATTGTTCGTCGGCGCCGCCTCGCTGGCGCTGCTGTGGATGGCCTGGCTGACCGCGCGCGCCGAACGCGAGCGCGACCCGGTGCTGCGCGCCTGGCGCCGGTTGGTCGCGCGCTACGCCCGGCTGGGACTCGGCCGGGCGCCGCACGAACCGGCGGGTGCGTGGGCTGAACGAGTCAGCCTGGCGCGCCCGGAGATGGGCGACGAACTGCGCCGGCTCATCCTGCGTTTCAGCAAATGGCGCTACGCTGCGCGACAACCGGGGTCGCCCGGGGAGCGTGCGCTCGCGCGCGCGCTGCTTGGACACCGCCCGCGTCGATTGTCGCCGGAGCACGCCGGGGCGGCCGCGAAACAACATCCGCAACACGGAGAATCCGCATGACCGCCTCGATCAAGACTGTCCGCCCCGGCATTGTCGCCGTGGCCGTCGCGCTGCTCGCCGCCTGCGCGACCCAGCCGGTGCCGCTCCAGGGCCAGTTCAATCCGATCACCCCGCGCGATGCCGCGGACCACGACAGCACCGGCGCCACCGTGCGCTGGGGCGGACGCATCGTGCAGGTCGAGCCGCAGACCAACCGCACCTGCTTCGAGATGATCTCGACCAGGCTCGACGGCAGCGGCCGCCCGTACTGGGCCAGCGACGATGTCGGTGGCCGTTTCATCGCCTGCCGCACCGGCTTCTACGATCCGGCACTGTTCGAGAAGAACCGCGAAGTCACCTTCACCGGCCGCATCGATGGATACGAGACGCGCAAGGTCGGCGGCTACGAATACCGCTTCCCGCACCTCACCGCCGACGTCGTCTACCTGTGGCCGGTGCGCGAGCGCGTCAACGTGATCACGCGCCCGGCGCCGTGGCCGTGGTGGGGCTGGTGGTGAGTCGTTTACCGGCGTTCGCTTGTTGAACCCGAAATCCTGCGGCGCACGTTTTGGCCCCCGTCAACGTGCTTCCATGCCCCGCATTCGCGCTGCTCGCGAATCGCCCCCTGCCTTGGGGGCTGGTACTTCGCTCGATCATTTCGCCGGCGTGCCGAAGCGCCCCAACGGCGCGCCCGCCAGTAAATGCAGGTGGATCTGGAACACCGTCTGTCCGCCATCGTCGTTGCAGTTCATGACGATGCGGTAGCCGTCCTCGGCGAACCCTTCGCGCCTGGCGTAATCGGCGGCGGCGATCGCCAGCCGCCCCACGACCTCGGCCTGCGACGGCTGCACGTCGTTGAGGGTGGCGATGTCGACCTTGGGCACGAACAGCACGTGCACGGGCGCCTGCGGCGCGATGTCGCGGAACGCGATCACCTGCCCGTCCTCGAACACGATGTCGGCCGGGATCTCGCGGCGGATGATCCTGTGGAAGATGGTGTCGGCGCTCATCGCTTCCTCCGTGCTATTGCGGCATTTCGCTGCGGCTGCCGAACGCGTGCGACAGCGTGCCGCGGTCGACATATTCCAGTTCGCCGCCCAGCGGCACGCCATGCGCCAGCCGGCTCGGGCGCACGCCGTGCTGGCGCGCAAGCTGCGCGAGGTAATGCGCGGTGGCTTCGCCTTCCACGGTCGGGTTTGTGGCGATGATCAGTTCGCGCACCTCGCCCTCGGCGAGGCGCCCGGCAAGCTTGTCCAGTCCGAGTTCGCGCGGACCGATGCCGTCCAGCGGGCTCAGGCGCCCCTGCAGCACGAAGTACAGGCCGCGGTACCCGGTGGCCTGTTCGATGGCGAGGCGGTCGGCCGGCGATTCCACCGCGCACAGGGACTGGCTGTCGCGCGCGGCGCTGGCGCAGGTCGCGCAGAGGTCGGTTTCGCTGAAATCCCGGCAGCGCGCGCAATGGCCGATGCGCTCGACCGCGAGGCCCAGCGCATCGGCCAGGCGCCGGCCGCCGTCGCGTTCGCGTTCAAGCACGTGGTAGGCCATGCGTTGCGCGGTTTTCTGGCCGACCCCGGGCAGGACGCGGAACGCTTCGATCAGTTGTTCGAGAAGGGATGCGCTCATCTCAAGACCATGCCTGCCGTTCCGAAGGTAATGAGTATCCGTTTCGCGACGAAAAAGCGGAAAGCAGATCCCTCGCTCCGCCCGGGATGGCAGGCGCGAGGATCAGAACGGCAGCTTCATCCCGGGCGGCAGCTGCATCCCGGCGGTCGCGGCGCCGAGCTTTTCCTGCGACGCGGCATTGGCCTTGTTGACCGCGTCGTTGAACGCGGCCGCGACCAGGTCCTCGACCATCTCCGGATCCGACAGCGCAGCCGGGCCGATCCGTACCTTGCGGCACTCCATGCGCCCGCTGAGGGTGACCTGGACCATGCCGCCGCCGGCATTGCCGGTCACTTCGAGCCGGGCGAGCTCTTCCTGCGCGCGCTGCATGTCTTCCTGCATCTTCTGCGCTTGCTGCATGAGTTGGGCGATGTTTCCGCGCATGTGCTTTCCTATTCGTCGAACGGCCGGATGGAATCGGGCACGACCTGCGCGCCGTGCTGCCGGATCAGCTGTTGCACGCCAGGGTCGGCCAGGAACGCGGTTTCGGCCGCTTCCTGGCGCGCGTCGCGCTCGCGCTGGCTGCGCTGGTGCAGCGTTTCACCGCTGCTCGCCAGTGCCTCGAAGCGAACCTGCGGTGGCGCGCCGAGCGCGTTCGCGAACGCCTGCGCAAGCGCCTTGACCGAGGCCGGCGACTTGAGCAGTTCGTCGGCCGGCGACAAGGCCAGCCGCAGCACGCCTTCCTGGTAACCGAGGAAGGCCGCGTGCGCGGCGAGTTCCTTCGCCGGCCCCTTGAGGTCGCTGGCGGCCACCAGCTGCAACCAGCGGTCGGCATCGAGCGCGACCTCGGCGGGCCCGGCGGTGTGCTCCGGTGAAGGCAGCGGTGGCGGCGGCTCGGCGATGCGCGGCGGAGCGGCCGACACCGGTTGCGATGGCGGCGATGCGGCCGCAGGCGCGGGCCGCGCGCCGGTGCTGCGTGCCGGGGAGGCATCGGCGAGCGCGGCTTTCGCCGCCGCGGCACCGGAAATGCGCGGCGCGGTCCCGCCACCACCAGCGGCTGTCGCCTGCGCGCCGGCCTCCGCCGGCCGGAACGCCAGCATCCGCAACACCCCCATCTCGAACCCGGCCCGCGGACCCGGCGCCAGCGCCAGGTCGCGGCGCGCGTTGAGCGCCATCTGGTACCAGAGTTGCACCAGTTCCGGCCGCAGCCTTGCGGCGAGGCCGTCGATGTCGACACCGTCGCTTTCGACCTCGATCCCCGGCACCAGTTGCCGCACCTGCACGCGATGCAGCGCATCGGCGAGCGCATCCAGTACCCCGCTCCAGTCCGGCGAGAACCCCGCCAATGCCGCCACCTCGCCCAGCAGCGCCAGCCCGTCGCCGTCGGCCAGCGCCTCCAGCAGGGCACCGACCCGGGTGCGATCGACGGTGCCGAGCATGGCCGCGACCGCGGCATCGTCGAGCCCGCCACCGCCGCTGGCGGCGCCGGTGTAGGCGATCGCCTGGTCGAGCAGCGACAGCCCGTCGCGCAGGCTGCCGTCCGCGCCCTTGGACAACTGCCGGATCGCGCCCGGCTCGGCGCTGATGCCTTCGGCCTGCAGGATCATCGCGATCTGCCCGGCGATCTGGTCCTCGTCCAGGCGCTTGAGGTTGAACTGCAGGCAGCGCGACAGCACCGTCACCGGCAGCTTCTGCGGATCGGTGGTGGCGAGCAGGAACTTGACGTGCCCCGGCGGCTCCTCGAGCGTCTTCAGCAGCGCGTTGAACGCCGCCTTCGACAGCATGTGCACCTCGTCGATCAGGTAGACCTTCACCCGGCCGCGCGCGGGCATGTACTGCGCGTTCTCGATCACTTCGCGGACGTCGTCGACGCCGGTGTTGGAAGCCGCATCGATCTCCAGCAGGTCGATGAAGCGGCCGGCGTCGATGTCCTTGCAGGAATTGCACTCGCCGCAGGGCTCGGCGGAAGTCCCGCGCTCGCAGTTCAGCGACTTGGCGAAGATCCGCGCGATGGTGGTCTTGCCGACCCCGCGGGTGCCGGTGAACAGGAAGGCATGGTGGACCCGGCCCGAATCCAGCGCATTGGTCAGCGCCCGCACCACGTGCTCCTGCCCGACCAGTTCGGAAAAACGCTTCGGGCGCCACTTGCGGGCGAGGACAAGGTAGGACATGCGGACATTCTGCCGTGCCGCGGGAAAATTTGCCCACCCGATCCGCAACGCGCCCCGGAACCCGCTTGCCGGGTTGTTGTGGGGGTATGGGGCCGCCGTTACAATGCGCGGCTCCGGAGAGGTGTCCGAGCGGTTGAAGGAGCACGCCTGGAAAGTGTGTAAGCGTCTAAACCGCGCTTCGGGGGTTCGAATCCCCCTCTCTCCGCCAGCTATGCGAGTCCCTCGCAAGAGCCCGCACATTCCCTGTGCGGACTTTTCCAGGAAAGGCCGCCTGATGAATGGGCGGTGTTTCACGTTTCTATGGTGGCCCTGTCGGCCCCTCGCGACGCTAGGTCGAAAACCCCGCCAGGGCCGGAAGGCAGCAACGGTATCGATCGACGCGGGTGCCGAGGTCAGCCGGCGGGGCCATCGCCATTTCTCCTCCACGCTTTCCCGCAATCAGCCGGCTATTCACCGGCGCAGGCCCGTGGCGACGGGCCAACCACCACGGCAACGGCCATGTCTGCCTGGCGCGGTCGAAGACCCCGCCAGGGCCGGAAGGCAGCAACGGTATCGATCGACGCGGGTGCCGAGGTCAGCCGGCGGGGCCATCGCCATTCATGTGCTGCGCACATGAATCCCAGGATTTGCTGCGCAAATCCTGGGCCCCGGCTCTTCGCTTCCAATTTCCCCGCGGCTGTCGCCGCGCCCTCTTTTACTAAAAGGGGCTTTCCACCAGATGGATCACCGCGATTGGTTGACTGTGCCTGATCACCGCAAGGTGGTTTTGCGGCGCGCGACGGCGCGTTGCGGTTACTCAGCCGACGGATCCTGGTCGCGGCGCGGATGCAGCCAGCCGGCATCGCCGTCGGCGTAGCGTTCGTGCTTCCAGATCGGCACGCGCGACTTGACCTCGTCGATGACGTAGCGGCAAGCGGCGAATGCGGCGTCGCGGTGCGCGGCGCTGACGCCGACCCAGACCGCCAGTTCGCCGATGGCCAGGTCGCCGGTGCGGTGCACGCAATGCGCGTCGAGGATCTCGAACTGCGCCATGGCCTCGGCCAGGATCGCCTCGCCCTCGGTTTCCGCCAGCGTCGCGTAGGCCTCGTAGCGCAGGCCATCGACATTGCGGCCATCGTTGTGGTCGCGGACCCAGCCCTCGAAGCTGGCGTAGCCGCCGACGCGCGCGTCGAGCAGTTCCGCGCGCAGGGTGGCGGTGTCGAACGGCGTCACCGAGAGCCGGAAGCGCGCCACGTCAACCACCCGACACCGGCGGGATGAAGGCGATCTCGCTGCCGGGCACCGGCGCCGCGCCCCAGTCCGCGAATGCGCCGTCCACAGCGACCCGCAGGCGTTCGACCGGCATGGCGAATCCATGGCGCGCCTGCAGCGCGGCGTACAGCGCGCGCAGGTCGGCGGCATGCGTCTCCAGCATCTCGTCGGCCACGCCCGCCGCGTCGCGCAGGCTGGCGAAGTACAGCACCCTGACCCGCATCAGCCCGCCCCCCGCAAGGCATGCGCGCCGAAATCGCGCTTGCCGCCACGCTTGCCGAGCAGCCTGGCCGGGCCCAGCACGATCGCGTGCGACAGCGCCTTGCACATGTCGTACACCGTCAGCGCCGCGACCGTGGCGCCGGTCAGCGCTTCCATCTCCACGCCGGTGCGGTGGGTGGCGGTGACGGTGCATTCGATCCGCAGCTCGCGCTCGGAGTGCCAGTCGATGGCGATGCGGCAGCCGTCGATCGGCAGCGGATGGCAGAACGGGATCAGTTCGTGCGTACGCTTCACCGCCAGGGTACCGGCGACGATCGCGGTTTCGAAGATGCCGCCCTTGGCGCTCCGCAGCCCGCTGGCGCGCAACTGCGCGGCGACGGGTTCCGGGAAGCGCACGCGGCATTCGGCCACGGCCGCGCGCGCGGTCACCGCCTTGGCCGAGACATCGACCATTGCCGGCCGGCCATCGCCGTCGATGTGCGTCAGTCCCTTCGCGGCCCTGGTCGCCATCAGCCACCCACCAGGTACATCTCGACGTGCCGCCGCGACGCCGGGGACTGGCCGCGGATTTCGCTGTAGCGGTCGCTGCGCCCGTTCCAGATCGCCGTGACGCGTTCGAGCAGCGCGGCCTCGCCCTGGCGCAATGCTTCGCGCAGGTCGCTGCCCTCGCCGGCGAACAGGCAGGTGTAAAGCCTGCCGCCGGCGGACACGCGGGCGCGATGGCAATCGCCGCAGAACGGTTCGCTGATCGAACTCACGAAACCGATCTCGCCGCCGCCATCGTCGAAGCCATAGCGCGAAGCGACCTCGCCACGGTAGTTCGGATCCAGCGGCCGCAGCGGCCAGCGCGCATGGATGCGATCGCGCAGTTCCGCCGACGGCAGCACCCGCGCGGGGTCCCAGCGGTTGCAGGTACCCACGTCCATGTATTCGATGAAGCGCACGACATGGCCATGCTCCCGCGCGAACGCGACCAACGGCAACACTTCACCCTCGTTGATCCCGCGCTGCACGACGCAATTGAGCTTGAGCGGCGCGAATCCGGCGGCGGCCGCGGCGGCGATCCCGGCAAGCACGTCGCCGACTTCGCCCCGGCCTCCGGTCAGCGCGCGGAACAGCGCCGGATCGAGCGCGTCCAGGCTCACCGTCAGGCGTTGCAGGCCGGCCTCGCGCAGGGCGCGCGCCTGCGGGGCCAGCAACGAACCGTTGGTGGTCAGGGCGAGGTCGTCGATGCCCGGAACCGCGGCCAGCCGCGCGACCAGTTCCGGCAGCCGCTTGCGCAGCAGCGGCTCGCCACCGGTCAGGCGCAGCTTGCTCACGCCCAGGCGCGCGAAACCGCGCACCAGGGTTTCGATTTCGTCGAAGGACAGGCGCGAACCGGCGTCCAGGCCATGGTCGTCGGCGATCCGTTCGGCCGGCATGCAATACGGGCAGCGGAAATTGCAGGCCTCGATCAGCGACAGCCGCAGGTCGCGCAATGGTCGCCCATGCAGGTCGCGCGGCTGCGGGTCCGGCGCCGGCCCGGCGCCTTGCAATTGCGTGTTCATGCCGGTTGCGCCCTGGATCCAGGGGTCGGCGACGATGGCTCGCGCAGGGCCAGCGCCTCGCCCGGCCGCGCCACGCGATGGCCGCGGGCGGCCAGCGCCGCGCCATCGGCCGCGCTGCCGTAGTGGTAGAGCAGGCAGCGCGCCAGCAGTTCGCGCGGGTATTCGCGCTCCAGGTCGTCGATGCCGCTGTGCGACGGGTTGCCGTGCACGGCGCAGTCGTGGGCGACGATTTCCCCGGCATCGGCGAAGCGCGCCAGCATCTCCGGGATCGGCCGGGTGTCGCCGGTCCATACCAGGCTGCCGTGGAGGCGCAGGCCGTATGCGGTTTCCGGCCAGTGGTGGCGCACCGGGAAGGCTTCCAGGCGCACGCCCTCGTGCCAGAAGTGGTTGCCGACCGGCACCAGCCTGAAGGCGTCCCAGAAATTGGCGCCGCCCTCGGCGACCACGTTGGGATAACCGGCGACGCGTTGCTGCAGCAGTGGAACCAACGGCGCCGGCACGTACAGCCGGGTGCCGTCGCGGCGCGGGGTCGCGAAGTAATTGGCGCCGAACAGGCGCTCGAAACCGGCGACGTGGTCCAGGTGGGTGTGGGTGACGAACAGCGCCTCGGGCATGGCGCCGTAATGCGCCACGCATGCGGTCAGGCCCTCGCCGCCGCAGTCGATCGTCAGCCA
>JAKFDF010000057.1:0-22253 GCA_036676275.1 Lysobacter sp. | reverse complement strand
GCCCATCATCGGCACCATCGACATCGACTCGGTGCCGCCGGCCAGCATCAGGTCGCTGTTGCCCAGCCGGATCTGGTCGGCCGCCAGCGCCACCGCCTGCAGGCCGGAGGAACAGAAGCGGTTGATGGTCTGCGCCGCGATCGTGTCCGGCAGCCCGGCCAGCAGCACGCCGATGCGCGCCACGTTCATGCCTTGCTCGGCCTCGGGCATGGCGCAGCCGATGATCGCGTCGTCGATGCGGCTGACGTCGATCCCTGGCGCCTGCGAGATCACGCTGCGCAGCACGTGCGCCAGCATGTCGTCGGGGCGGGTATTGCGGAATACGCCCTTCGGCGCCTTGCCGACCGGGCTGCGGGTGGCCGCGACGATATAGGCGTCCTGGACTTGTCTGGTCATTGTGCTTCTCTGTGAAATTCAGGGCTACGGCTTGCGGGAGCGGCTTCAGCCGCGTGCACTTCGAGTCTGGGTGGCATGGGAAAAGCTCGCGGCCGAAGGCACTCCCGCAGAGCGGCCTAGTTCCTCAGCGGCTTGCCGGTCTTGAGCATGTGGGCGATGCGTTCCTGGGTCTTGGGCATCCGCGCCAGTGCGACGAAGTGCTCGCGCTCCAGCCGCAGCAGCCAGTCCTCGTCCACCAGCGCCCCCCGATCGACTTCGCCGCCGCACAGCACGGTGGCGATGCGGGTGGCGATCTCGTAGTCGTGTTCGCTGATGAAGCGCCCCTCGAGCATGTTCACCAGCAGCATCTTGAACGTGGCGATGCCGACGTCGCCGGCGACCTGGATGCGCCGCGCCGGCAGCGGCGGGCGATAACCCGCCTCGGCCAGCGCCAGCGCCTGCTGCCTGGCGATGTGCAGCAACTCGAAGGCATTGAATGCCACCACGTCGTCACCGCGCAGCAGGCCGAGTTCCTTGGCTTCCACGGCGGAGGTACCGACCTTGGCCATCGCCACGGTTTCGAACACCCGCTTGAGCTGCGCGAACACGTCGCCGCCCGGGCCCGCGGCCTGCGAGGCGCGCACCGCCAGTTCCTTCAATCCGCCACCTGCCGGCAACAGGCCGACACCGGCTTCGACCAGGCCGATGTAGCTCTCGAGGTGCGCGACCGTGCGTGCGCCGTGCATCTGGAATTCGCAGCCGCCGCCCAGCGCCAGCCCGCGCACCGCCGACACCACCGGCACCAGCGAATACTTGATGCGCTGGCTGGTGGCCTGGAAGTCCGCGACCATCGCCTCGAACCCCCCGAGGTTGCCTGCCTGCAGCAATCCAAGCGCGCCGGCGAGGTCGGCACCGGCGGAGAACGGCTCCTTAGCCTGCCACAGCACCATGCCGCGGAAGTCGCGTTCGGCGATCCCGACTGCCTCCTGCAGGCCATCGAGTACCTGGTCGTTGACGGTATGCAGCTTGGTCTTGAACGATGCCACCGCGATGCCGTCGCCGTCGTGCCACAAGCGGACGCCGTCGTTCTCGAACACCGTCTCGCCCGGATCGAAGCGTTCGCCCAGCAGCGGGTCCGGGAAACGCTGGCGCCTGTAGACCGGCAGCGCGGAGCGCGGCAGCTTGGCGTTCCTGGCCGGGCTGTAGCTGCCCTCGGCGCCGTGCACGCCGTCGCGGCCGTCGAAGACCCAGTCGGGCAGGGGCGCGCTGCTCATGGCCTTGCCGGCGACGATGTCATCGGCGATCCATTCGGCGACCTGCTTCCAGCCCGCGGCCTGCCAGGTCTCGAACGGACCCAGCGACCAGCCATAGCCCCAGCGGATCGCGAGGTCGACATCGCGAGCGGTTTCGGCGATGTCGCTGAGGTGGAAGGCGCTGTAGTGGAACAGGTCGCGGAACACCGCCCACAGGAACTGCGCCTGGGGATCCGTGCTGGCGCGCAGTGCGGCGAACTTCTTCGCGGGATCCCTTTCCTTCAGGATCGAGCCGACTTCCGGCGCGACCTCGCCGGCGCTGGCGCGGTAGTCCTGCGCCTCAGGGTCGAGGACCAGGATGTCCTTGCCGCGCTTGGTGTAGATGCCCGCGCCGGTCTTCTGCCCGAGCGCGCCCTTGCCGACCAGGGCGTCCAGCCATTTCGGCGACTTGAACCAGGCATGCCAGGGGTCCGCGGGCAGGGTGTCGGCCATGGTCCTGATGACATGGCCCATGGTGTCCAGCCCGACCACGTCCGCGGTACGGAAGGTCGCCGATTTCGGGCGGCCGATCGCCGGGCCGGTAAGGGCGTCCGCCGTATCGAATCCGAGGCCGAATGCCCCGGTGTGGTGCATCGTCGCCAGGATCGAGAACACGCCGATGCGGTTGCCGATGAAGTTCGGCGTGTCGCGGGCATAGACCACGCCCTTGCCCAGCGTGGTCGTCAGGAAGGTTTCCAGGCCTTCCAGCACGCTGGCGTCGGTGGTCTTGGCCGGAATCAGTTCGGCCAGGTGCATGTAGCGCGGAGGATTGAAGAAGTGCACGCCGCAGAAGCGATGGCGCAGCTCCGCGGGCAGCACGTCGGCGAGCGCGTTGATGCCCAGGCCCGACGTATTGCTCGCCAGCACCGCATGGGCCGGCACGAAGGACGCGATTTTCCGGTACAGGTCCTGCTTCCAGTCCATCCGTTCGGCGATCGCCTCGATCACCAGGTCGCAGCCCCGGAGCAACTCCAACCCGGTCTCGTAGTTGGCGGGCACGATGGCCCCGGCCAGCGCCTTGCTGGCAAGCGGTGCGGGGCTGAGCTTGCCCAGGTTGGCGATCGCCTTGAGCACGATCCCGTCGGGATCGCCGTCCTTGGCCGGCAGGTCGAACAGCACCGTGTCCACGCCGGCGTTGGCCAGTTGCGCGGCGATCTGCGCTCCCATCACGCCAGCTCCCAGCACCGCGGCCTTGCGTACAAGAAGTTTCTCGGACATTTGCTTCAAGCCTTTGAATTTGAATCGGTCGTGTCGGCCTTGAGGCCGGCGGAAGCGAAGCGGATGAGCTCACGGGCCGCGCGTTCGCGATGGGCGGCTTCAGGCAACCCGGCGGGGCGCTTTATCAGGCCGAAATCGGCCATCGCGTAAGTGAGCGCGCCGGACAGGAAATCCAGCCGCCAATACAGCTGTTCCTTGCCCAGCGCGGGCACGCAGCCGGCAATCGCCTTGGCGAAATCGCGCAGCACGTGGCCGTACTGGTCGGACAGGAACTTGCGCAGGCTGTCGTTCTTCTCGGCGTAGGCGCGGGCGATGACGCGGATGAAGGCGCCGCCGCCATGGCGGTCCTGGGCCATGGCCAGCGCCGGCTCGACGAAGGCCGCCAGCACCGGCTCCAGTTCGCCGGGATGCTGCTGCAGCGCGGTCTTGAGCTGCGCCAGGCGGCGCGCGCTCATCTCGTCCATGCGCCGGCGGAAGACCTCGTTGACCAGGTTTTCCTTGCTGCCGAAGTGGTAGTTGACGGCGGCGATGTTGACGTCGGCGCGGGTCGTGACCTGGCGCAGCGAGGTACCGGCGAAGCCATGCTGCGCGAACAGTTCCTCGGCGGCGCCGAGGATGCGGTCCTTGGTCGAGAACTGGGCGGTGGCGGCCATCGGGATTCCTGAATCAAACGCTTGTTTGATACTAGTCCCCCGGTCGGATCGCGTCAATCGCCGTGATCGGAAAGGATGCGGGAGGCCTGTTCCTTCCGGTAGAATTACCGCAGCCATGTCGGCTAAACCCGCGTTTCGACGCGGGTTTTTCTGTTATCCTCAGGGTCGCAGAAGTCTCTGCCAGGAATGCAGGGAACTTCCGCGGCCCGCCTGCCCGGAGAAATTCCCCATGGCGCTGGAGCGCACCCTCTCGATCATCAAGCCCGATGCCGTCGCCAAGAACGTCATCGGCGAAATCTATTCGCGTTTCGAAAAGGCCGGCCTCAAGGTCGTCGCCGCGAAGATGAAGCACCTCTCGAAGCAGGAAGCCGAAGGCTTCTATGCCGTCCACCGCGAACGCCCGTTCTTCAGCGCGCTGGTGAACTTCATGAGTTCCGGCCCGGTGATGATCCAGGCGCTGGAAGGCGAGGACGCCGTGCTGAAGCACCGCGAACTGATGGGCGCCACCAACCCCAAGGATGCCGCGCCCGGCACGATCCGCGCCGACTTCGCCGACAGCATCGACGCCAACGCGGTGCATGGTTCGGACTCGCTGGAGAACGCCGCGGTCGAGATCGCGTATTTCTTCCCGGCGACCGCCGTCTACGCACGTTGATCAACGCAATTTGACCTGAGCAGGCCATGACCACCGCACGCGCCATCCCCGCAACCACCGTGTCCGCCGACGAGGCGACGCAGGCGGTCGTGGGCGTGCCGGGCCAGGCTGGAGACGCCGTGGCGGGGTCGGACAGGACCAACCCGATGCCGGCCCCGGCCGGCGGCAGGACCAATCTTTTCGACCTCGACCGCGTTTCCCTCGAGGATTTCTTCGAGCATGTGCTCGGGGAAAAGCGCTTCCGCGCGCACCAGGTGATGAAGTGGATCCACCACCGCCACGTCACCGGTTTCGGCGACATGACCGACCTGGGCAAGGCGCTGCGCGCCAAGCTCGAGCAGCATGCCGAAGTGCGGGCGCCGATGGTCCTGCTGGACAAGCCATCGGCCGACGGCACCCACAAGTGGTTGCTGGGCATGGACCCGAAGAACGCGATCGAGGCGGTATTCATCCCCGACAAGGGCCGCGGCACGCTGTGCGTGTCCAGCCAGGTCGGCTGCGCGCTCAACTGCCAGTTCTGTTCGACCGCCACCCAGGGCTTCAACCGCAACCTCACCACCGCCGAGGTCATCGGCCAGGTGTGGGTTGCGGCACGCCACCTGGGCAACGTCCCGCACCTGCGGCGCAAGCTCACCAACGTGGTGATGATGGGGATGGGCGAGCCGCTGATGAACTTCGACAACGTCGTGCGCGCGATGAGCATCATGCGCGACGACCTCGGTTACGGCCTGGCCAACAAGCGCGTCACCCTGTCGACCGCCGGCATGGTGCCGATGATCGACCGCCTGGGAGAGGAGAGCGACGTCTCGCTGGCGGTGTCGTTGCATGCGGCCAACGATGAACTTCGCAGCGAGCTGGTGCCGCTCAACCGGAAGTATCCGATCGCCGAGCTGATGGCCGCCTGCCAGCGCTACGTGCAGCGCAAGCCGCGCGCGTCGATCACCTTCGAGTACACCCTGATGAAGGGCGTCAACGACCAGCCGGCGCATGCGCGGCAACTGGCGAAACTGATGCGCCAGTTCGGCAACGCCGTGCAGATGAAGGACGCGGCCAAGGTCAACCTGATCCCGTTCAACCCGTTCCCCGGCACCCGCTTCGAGCGTTCGCCGGAGGGCGACATCCGCGCCTTCCAGAAGCTGCTGCTGGACGCTGGGGTGCTGACGATGGTGCGCCGCACCCGCGGCGACGACATCGACGCCGCCTGCGGCCAGCTCAAGGGGCAGGTCATGGACCGTACCCGCCGCCAGGCCGAATTCCGCAGCAAGCTCGCGGCGCAGGGCATCGAACCCCGGGGAATCGACCACGATGCGGCCGCATAAGCTGGTTGCCTGCATCGTGCTGGCCGCCGTCGTCATGGCCGGCTGCTCGCGCCTGACTTTCATCAAGCCCAAGCTCGAGCGCGGCGAATACACGCGGGAAGCCCCCGAGTACAACGTGCGCGAGGCGCCGGGGGAAAAGAAGCGGGTCGCGGCGATGGACCAGGTGGCGGCGGCCGAGATGCACCTGCGCAATGGCCAGGTCGACCAGGCCGAAACCGCCGCCAATGCCGCCCTCAAGGCCGACCCGGCATCGGCCGATGCCCATACGCTGCTGGCGATGGTCGCCGAGCAACGCGGCAAGGCCGCCGAAGCCGGCACCCATTACGCCAGGGCCATGGAACTGGCCCCGGCGCGGGGCGGGGTCCTCAACAATTACGGTGCATGGCTGTGCGGCAACGGCCGCGCCGCCGAATCGCTGGTGCTGTTCGACCGCGCCCTGGCCGATCCGGGCTACCGCACGCCAGGCGCCGCGCTGGCCAATGCCGGTTCCTGTGCGTTGACGGCCGGGCAGGACGCGCGTGCCGAGCGCGACCTGCGCCGCGCGCTGCAGTACGACCCCGACAGCCCGACCGCATTGGCGGCGCTGGCAACGCTCCACTACCGCGCCGGCGACTACATGCAGGCCCGTGCCTTCTCCGAGCGCAGGCTTGCGGCTGCACCAGCCACGCCGCAGGTGTTGCAACTTGCGTCACAAATCGAGAATAAACTCGGCGACACGGCCGCGGCTGCTCGCTATGTTCAGCGAATAAGGACGGAATTTCCGCAAGCACGGACGCCGTCAGGGGATCTGGGGCAATAGATGAGCCAGGCGAATCCGAGCCAGTCCGGTGAATTCCGGTTGGATGGCGCAGTGCCGGAAGGCGGCCGCGGTTGCGGCGCCCGCTTGCGCAAGGCGCGGGAAGCAGCCGGCCTCAGCCAGGCCGATGTCGCCGCGCGCCTGAAGATGCCATTGCGGGTCGTCGACTCGCTCGAAGTCGAGGACTGGAGCCGCCTGGGTGCGCCGGTCTTCGTCCGTGGCCAGTTGCGCAGTTATTCGCGCCTGCTCGGATTGACCACCGCGCCGATGTTCGAGGCCTCCGGCGTGGCGCCCGTGGAGCCGCCGGCGCTGACGCCGCGCACCTATACCCGGCCCCTGCAGCGCTTCGCGGAGCAGGCCGCACGCCGTTTCGTGTACATCGTCATGACGATCGCCATCGCGATCCCGGTCTGGCTGGCGACCCGCCCGCACCTGGGGATCGTGTCGCACGATGCCGCTCCACTCGACGTGCCCGCGTTCGGCACCGCCGCCGCGCCCGAGGAGCGCGATGCCACTGCCGGGGAACCCCATCCGCTGGTGGCGTCATTGGCACCGCTCCCGGCGCGAGCCGCGGCCGTGCCGACACTGTCGCTGCACGTGACCGGCGACAGCTGGGTCGAAGTCACCGCCCGCGATGGCCGCCTGCTGGAGCAGTCCCTGCTGCACGCCGGAGAGCAACGCAACTACGACGCCGGTGAAGTCGGCCGCATCGTGCTGGGCAATGCCGCCGCCGTGGCTGTCCGCAGCCACGGCCACCAGGCGGACCTGGCGCCGTACCTGCGCGCGAACGTTGCGCGCTTTACGGTATCCTCTGACGGTTCCCTCGCGCCTGCCGCCGACTGAGTCCGTCGCGGCCCACGGGCCCGCGAGTCCAGTCCACCCCACCGGCCGCAGCCGCCTGCGCCGGCCAACAGGCAGCATGGCAGCCGCATGGCAATCGACGATCTTCTCGACGAACACGAACAGGGCGAGCGCGTCCGCGGCTGGTTGCGCGACAACGGCGCCGGCCTGATCGGCGGCGTGGCGCTGGGCCTCGCCCTGATCTGGGGCGGGCAGTGGTGGCAGCAGCAGCGCCAACACCAGCGCATGCAGGCCGGCGTGCAATTCCAGTCCGCGGTCGACAACCTCAAGGCCGGCAAGCTGGCGCAGGCGCAGCCGCAAGTCGCGGCATTGCCGGACGGCACCTACGCCACGCTGGCGGCGATGGCGCTGGCCAAGGCGCAATTGGCCGCGGGCAAGAGCGACGACGCCATCGCCACCTTGCGCGCGGCCAAGGCGAAGGATGCGGAAATGGCCGCGATCATCGACCAGCGCCTGGCGCGGTTGCTGATCGATGCCGGCAAGGCCAAGGACGCGCTGGCGGTGTTGCCGGCCGACACCCGCGACCCTGAAACCCTGCAGGTCCGCGGCGACGCCTACAACGCGCTGGGCCAGCAGGCGCAGGCGCAGGCCGCCTATGTCCAGGCCCTGACCGGGCTCGACGTCGGCTCGCCGCAGCGCACCGTGGTCGAACTCAAACTTTCCGAGGTCGGCGGCATGCCGGCCAAGCCCGAGGCCCGTAGTTGATGAAGCCCGCACACACGCATTCCGCAACGCGCATCCCGTCCACCCGAATCCGCATCCCATTGGCGCTGCTGCTCGCCGGAGCGGTCGCGCTGGGCGGATGCAGCACGGTCAAGGGCTGGTTCGGGGGCAAGAGCAGCGAGGCCCTGAAGCCGGCGGAGCTCACCGGGTTCACGCCGTCGCTGCAGGTAGCGAAGTTGTGGTCGGCCAGTGCCGGCAAGGGCGAAGCCCTGCTCGGAGCGCGCCAGGGGCCCGCGATCGCCGATGGCCATGTCTACGCCGCGGCGGTCGAGGGCGGCGTGCGGGCCTTCGATCTCCAGACCGGACAGGCCTTGTGGCATTACGAGAGCGAGCTGCCGTTGTCGGGCGGCCCCGGGGCCGGCGACGGCGTGGTCGTGGTCGGCAGCCTGGAGGGCGACGTGGTCGCGCTGGACGCCGCCACCGGCGCGCAGAAGTGGACGGCCAAGGTCGGGAGCGAGGTGGTCGCCGCCCCGACGATCGGCCAGGGCCTGGCGCTGGTGCGTTCCAACGATGGGCGCATCACCGCCTTCGACGAAGCGAGTGGCGAGCGCCGGTGGTTTTGGGAACACGAAACCCCGACCCTGAGCGTGCGCGGCAACGACGCGCCCTTGCTGGGCCCGGGCCTGGTTTTCGTCGGCAACGACGATGGCACCGTTTCGGCCTTGGCGCTGGCCGATGGCCGGGTGCTGTGGGAACAGAGGGTGGCCTCCGACGAAGGCCGCAGCGAGCTCGACCGCATGGCCGATATCGACGGCACTCCGGCGCTCGACGGCACCACCTTGTACGCCACCAGCTACAAGAAGCAGACGATGGCCATCGACGGCCCCAGCGGACAGCCGATCTGGACGCATGACGCCGGCGGTCCGGGCCGGGCAGCAGTATCGGCGGACCGCGTGGTGGTTACGGATCGCGACGGCACCGTCTGGGGCCTGGACAAGGCCGGCGGCGCCGCGCTGTGGCAGCAGGCCGCGCTTGCGCGCCGCAACGTCACCGGCCCCGCGATCCAGGGCGATTACGCCGTGGTCGGCGACTACGAGGGCTACCTGCACTGGCTCAGGCTCGCCGATGGCGCGTTCGCCGCCCGCGTCGACGCTGCCGGGGATGCGATCCGCGCCAACCCGGTCGTGGTCGACGGCATCCTGGTGGTGCAGAGCACCGGCGGCGAGCTCAGCGCCTATCGCCTCGGGCAGTAACCCGCCCGCGGCAAGTGTTTCGCGACCCCGGGTGCTGCCTGCTGCCCGGGGTCGCGCATTTGAACCACCACAGATTTCTTCCGGAACGCACCCACCGCCATGTTGCCCCTGGTCGCCCTGGTCGGACGCCCCAATGTCGGCAAGTCGACGTTGTTCAACGCGTTGACGCGTACGCGCGACGCGCTGGTGCACGACGCGCCGGGCGTCACCCGCGACCGCAACTACGGAGTCTGCCGGCTGGACGAGTCGCGGCCGTTCGCGCTGGTGGATACCGGCGGCATCGCCGGGGTCGACGAAGGCCTGCAGGGCGCCACCGCCCGGCAATCCCGCGCGGCGGCGGAGGAAGCCGACCTGATCCTGTTCATCGTCGACGGCCGCGAGGGCGCCTCGACCATCGACGACGACATCCTCGCGTGGCTGCGCAAGGTCGCAAAACCCACGTTCCTGGTGGTCAACAAGATCGATGGCATCGATGTGCAGGCGGCGCTCGCGGAATTCGCGCGCTACGGCATCAAGGACATGCTCGGCGTCTCGTCCGCGCACAAGCACGGCATCGACGCGCTGCTTGCGCGGGTACTGGCGCAGCTTCCCGAGGCCGGCGGGACCGATGTCCCCGACGACGATCCCGAACGCATACGGGTGGCCTTCGTCGGCCGCCCCAACGTCGGCAAGTCGACCCTGGTGAACCGCATCCTCGGCGAGGAGCGGATGATCGCTTCCGACGTGCCGGGCACGACGCGCGACTCGATCGCGGTCGACCTGGAGCGCGACGGCCGGAAATACCGGTTGATCGACACGGCCGGCCTGCGCCGCCGCGGCAAGGTCGAGGAGGTCGTCGAGAAGTTCTCGGTGTTCAAGACATTGCAGGCGATCGAGCAGTGCCAGGTCGCGGTGATCATGCTCGATGCCGGCGAGGGCGTGACCGACCAGGACGCGACCGTGCTGGGCGCGGTACTCGACGCCGGTCGCGCGCTGGTGGTCGCCGTCAACAAGTGGGACGGGCAGAGCGACTACACGCGCCAGCAGACCGAGTCGTTGCTGGAGCGCAAGCTGTCCTTCGTCGACTGGGCCGAGACGGTGCGGATTTCCGCGCTGCACGGTTCCGGCCTGCGCGAGCTGTTCAAGGCGATCCATCGCGCCCACGCGTCGGCGACGCGCAAGTTCAGCACCGCCGAAGTCACCAAGGCGCTGGAAATCGCCTATGAGACGAATCCGCCGCCGGTGGTGCGCGGGCACGTGGCCAAGCTGCGCTTCGCCCATCCGGGCGGCGAGAACCCGCCGACCTTCATCGTCCACGGCACGCGGCTGCGCACGCTCTCGGACACCTACCGACGCTACCTCGAGAACTTCTTCCGCAAGCGTTTCAAGCTGGTCGGCACGCCGGTGCGTTTCGTGTTCAAGGAAGGCGAGAATCCGTACAAGGACAAGAAGAACGTGTTGAGCGAACGCCAGGTCGCCAAGAAGCAACGGCTGATCCGGCACGCCAAGCGCGGGAAATGAGCAGCGGCGGCCAGGCGGCGACCGCGCCGCGCGCAGTCACCCTGGGCATCCTCGCCGGGGGGCGGGCCAGCCGCCTCGGCGGCCGCGACAAGGCCTGGCTGCAGCGGGCGGGCGTGCCGCAGGTCGTGCGCTGGCAACGACGATTCGCCGCCCTGGTCGACGAGGTGCTGGTCAGCTCCAACGCCGATCCGGCGCCTTACGCGGCGCACGGCTTGCGCGTGGTGGCCGATCGCGCGCCCGAGGGCGGTCCACTCGCCGGCCTGGACGCGCTGGCGCATGCCTGCAGGACGCCGTGGTTGCTGACGCTGCCGGTCGATCTGGTCGGCGTCAACGAATGCCTGCTGCAGAGCCTGCACGCAGGCGCCACTGGCAACGGCGCGTTCGCGCACGACGACGATGGCCCGCAGCCGCTGGTGGCGCTGTGGCGGACGCAGGCGCTGCGGGATGCCGCCAGGCCGGCGCTGGCAGCCGGGCAATGGGCGGTCCATCGGTTGCAGGCCAGCCTGGGGATGGCTTGCGTAGGCCTTGCCGGCGTACGCTTCGGCAACCTCAACACCCCCGACGACCTGCGAGCAGCGGGCATCGACTCGCCATGAACCCCGCTGCCGCGCCCGCGTTCCCCACCGGCCTTTCGTTCGACGAGGCCCGGGCGATCGTGTCCCGGATCGCCCGCGGGCAGCGCCTGCCATCCGAATCGCTGGCCCTGGCCCGCGCGCACGGCCGGGTGCTGGCGCAGGACGTGGTCGCGCCGATCGCGTTGCCGCCGTTCGACAACAGCGCCATGGATGGTTTCGCAGTGCGCCATGGCGACCTGGCCGCCGAGGCAGACACCGCGTTGCACCTGGTGGGCGAACAGTTCGCGGGCCCTGCGCTCGGCCTGGGAATCGGCCCGGGCCAATGCGTGCGCATCACCACCGGCGCGCCATTGCCGGCCGGCGCCGATGCCGTCGCGATCAAGGAAAGCGTGCGCGGCGATGGCGCCCAGGTCGTGGTTCCCGCGGGCACGGTTCGCCGCGGCGCCCATGTCCGCCGCATGGGCGAGGACGTGCGCGCCGGCGACCTCGTGCTCCAGGCCGGCTGCCGGTTGACGCCGGCACGGATCGCACTGGCTGCATCGCTGGGCGTCGGACAGCTCGACGTGGCGAAGCGGCCGACGGTTGCGGTATTCACCACCGGCGACGAATTGGTCGAGCCCGGCATGGCGCTGCAACCCGGGCAGATCTACAACTCCAATCGCGAACTGCTGATGGGCCTGTTGCGCGACGACGGCCTGGAACCGACCGCCTGGCCGACCTTGCCGGACGATCCGCAACGCGTGGCTTCGATGTTGCACGACGCCGCGTCGAGTTTCGATGTCGTCATTACCTGCGGCGCGGTCTCGGCCGGCGAGAAGGACCATATCCCGGCGTTGCTGCAACGGCAGGCGGGGACGGGGCTGGGGCGCGTGCATTTCTGGAAAGTGCGGATGAAGCCCGGGATGCCGTTGCTGTTCGCACAAATGGGCCACGCGCAACTGCTCGGGTTGCCGGGCAACCCGGTGTCGGTGCTGGCGACGTACCTGACGTTCGGTCGTTGCCTGCTCGACGGACTGCAAGGCAAGCAGGAACCGCGCGCCCGCTGGCACGCGCGGCTGGCCGGGACCTTCGACAAGCGCCATGCCCGGCGGGAATTCCTGCGCGGATGCCTGCTGCCCGGCGCGGACGGAACGCTGCAGGTGGCGCCCAATCCCGCCGATGGCTCGCACCGGCTCGCCGCGGCGGCGCAATCCGATGCCCTGATCGTGCTGCCGGAAGGCGAGCATGCGTTTGCCGCGGGCGAGCTGGTCGAAGTGCTGCCGTACTGAGCGGCGACCACGCCTGCGCCGGGCGGCGGATAATGGGGCATGGACATCCGTGAACTCACCCCGGTGCAGGCGCTGGCCCGGTTGCGGGCCGGCGCCGTGCTGGTGGACGTGCGCGCCGGGCATGAACGCGCGCTGGGCATGGCCGACGGCGCACTGGGCATCGCCCGCGAGGACCTGGAGTCGGGGCCGGAACGCTACCTGCCCGATCCGGGCGCGGAAATCCTGCTGATCTGCCAGGGCGGGCGCCGCTCGCAGTTGTCGGCGCAGGCGCTGCACGCGCGCGGTTATCGCAACCTGGCCTCGGTCGCCGGTGGCACCGTCGCCTGGGAAACCGCGGCATTGCCGATGCTGCGTCCCGACATCGACGCCGATTTCAGCGAGCGCTACTCGCGCCACCTGCGCCTGCCTGAAGTGGGGCTGCAGGGCCAGCAACGGCTGGCCTCGACGCGGATGCTGCTGATCGGCGCCGGCGGCCTGGGGTCGCCGGCCGCGTTCTACCTCGCCGCGGCCGGCATCGGCACCCTGCGCATCGCCGACGACGACGTGGTCGACCGCAGCAACCTGCAGCGGCAGATCCTGCACACCGAGGCGCGCATCGGCGTTTCCAAGGTCCAGTCCGCCGCCGCCGCGCTGTCGGCGCTCAATCCCCGCGCCCGTATCGAGCCGGTCGCCGAACGCATCACCAGCGACAACGTCGAGCGCGTGCTCGAAGGCGTGGACGTGGCGATCGATGGTGCCGACAACTTCCCGGTGCGCTACCTGCTCAACGATGCCTGCGTGAAGCTCGGCAAGCCGCTGGTGTACGGCGCCGTGCATCGCTTCGAAGGCCAGGCCAGCGTGTTCGATGCCGGCCGCCGGCGCGGGCAGGCGCCGTGCTATCGCTGCCTGTTCCCGGAACCGCCGCCACCCGAAGATGCGCCCAATTGCAGCGAGGCCGGCGTGCTCGGCGTGCTGCCGGGCGTGATCGGGATGCTGCAGGCGACCGAGGCGATCAAGCTGGCGCTGGGCATCGGCGAATCGCTGGCCGGGCGCCTGCTGCATTTCGATGCGCTGGCGATGCGCTTCCGCGAAACGCGCCTGGCGCCGGACCCGGATTGCCCGGTGTGCGCGGCCGGCAGGCCGTTTCCCGGCTATATTGACTACGCGCGGTTCTGTTCCGGCCAGTAGCCAGTGCGTGCCGACGTGCGTCCGCGCATGTTTCTCAGGGAGGAGATCGAATGCAGTTCGCCCGCCCGCATCGCACCCTGTCGGCACTGCCGCTGCTGGCCGCTGCGGCGTTTTTCGCCGGTGATGCTTCAGCCTTGGGCGTCTGCGCGCCACAGGCATCGCCGGCGTCGAACGGTCTCGCCGCGCGCATCGCCGCGATCGCCTGTCGGGAGAACTCGCTCTGGTACAGCCCCTTCATCGATGCCCGGGGGCGCCTGGCCAGCATCACCGTGTCCGAGGCCGAGACCGCGCGCCTGGGCGACGGCGTGACCCCGGCCTGGAAGCGGGTCGCCGACTACTGGCGCGGCAGCGGCCTGCTCTGGGGCATGACCGGTTCCGCCGGCGCGTCCGAATGCGGGCATGCGACGAACGAAGGCTATCCGTCGCCGGGGTGCCGCGCGTTCCTAGTCGACAAGCCGTGGTCGGCGGCATTCGTGTCGTACGTGATGGTGCAGGCGGGCGTGCCGGGGTTCCGCCCATCGGCCAGCCACGTCGATTACGTCCGCGACGCCTACCTGCATCCGGAAAGCAGCCCGTACACCTTCGCCGATCCCGATACGGTCGCACCGGCGCCCGGGGACTTGCTGTGCTACGTGCGCGGGGCCAGTCCGGTAGCCGGATACGCAGGCCTGATGGCATTCCTCGATGCCGATCCCGGCGGCGGGCTGGCCATGCATTGCGACATCGCCGTCGCGGCCAGCCCGGCGCGCGACAAGCTCTACCTGGTGGGCGGCAACGTCCTGCAGGGCGTCACCCTGCGCACGCTGCCGCTCAATCGCAATGGGCTGTTCTGGGCGCTGCCGCGCGGCAGCAACCTGGGTTGCGCGCCGGGTAACGAAGCGGCCTGCAACCTCAACCGCCAGAACTGGGCGGCGCTGCTCAAGCTCAAGCCGCTGCAGCCCTTGCGCAATGCACTGCCGCCATCCACGCCGGCCGGGCAATGCTGCGTGAACTGCGTGGTCGGTTCCGGCGTGCCGCGCTGCCCGGCGCAGGGCGGGGGACGCAGCCTGCTACCCGGGCGCTGACGGCGCCGACCGCCGCCGCGGCCGCGGTTTCGCCCGCGGATCGATCTCCACGCCCAGCACCGCATGGCAATGGATGCAGCTGTAGCTCAGGCAGCGCGCCTTGCTCTGGCCGTCCACCATGCCCAGCACGCTCTCGACGTTGACGTGCAACACCCGCTGCCCGCATTTCGGGCACTGTCCCGCGATCGACATGCAAGTCCCCCTCCCTCGTGCGGCGTCAATGACCCCGCTTGCTGGCCTCGAATGCGGCCAGCTGCTCCGGCGTCGCATCCTTCTGGTGGCGCTGCTTCCACTGCGCGAACGGCTCGCCGTAGACCGCCTCGCGCGCCTCGTCCCGGCTCATGGCGTTGCCGCGCGCCGCGGCCGCCTCGCGATACCAGTCCGCCAGGCAGTTGCGGCAGAAGCCGGCGAGGATCATCAGGTCGATGTTCTGCACGTCGGCGCGCTCGTGCGCCAGGTGCCGGAGCAGGCGCCGGAAGGCGGCCGCCTCGATCTGCGTGGTCTGGTCATCGTCGCGCATGCGGGCCGCCTGCCCGCGGACGGGCGTCGTGGAGGGCGTGTATCGGCGATAATGCCCTATCCAAGATCCCGGCGACGCCTGCAGACCGCATGATGGTTCCCGAGCACACGGCCCGAATCCTCGACGGCAAGCGCATCGCCGAGGACCTGCTCGACAACCTCAAGGCGCGAGTGGATGCCAGGATCGCCACCGGCAAGCCGCGGCCGGGGCTCGCGGTGGTGCTGGTGGGCAACGACCCGGCCTCGTCGGTCTATGTGCGCAACAAGCGCCGCGCGGCGGAGAAGGTCGGCATCCGCGCGATCGACTTCGACCTGCCGGCCGACACCGGCGACGACCGGCTGCTGGCGTTGATCGACAGGCTCAACGCCGACCCGCAGGTCCACGGCATCCTGGTGCAGCTGCCGTTGCCCGGGCATCGCGACCCGACCCGGCTGATCCACCGCATCGATCCGCGCAAGGACGTCGACGGCTTCCATCCCGAGAACGTCGGCCACCTGGCGCTGCGCCAGTTCGGCCTGCGCCCGTGCACTCCGCGCGGGATCACCACGCTGCTGGCGTACACCGACCGGCCGGTGCGCGGGCAGAGCGCGACGATCGTCGGCGTCAGCAACCACGTCGGCCGGCCGATGGCCCTGGAACTGCTGATCGCCGGCTGCACGACCACCAGCTGCCACAAGTTCACGCCGCCGGCGGTGCTCGAGGCGTCGGTGCGTGGCGCCGACATCCTGGTGGTCGCGGTCGGCCGCCCGGCGCTGGTCCCGGGCGAATGGGTCAAGCCCGGTGCGGTGGTGATCGATGTCGGCATCAACCGGCTGGACGACGGCCGCCTGGTCGGCGACGTCGGCTACGCCGCCGCCGCGCAGCGGGCCAGCTGGATCACGCCGGTCCCGGGCGGGGTCGGGCCGATGACCGTGGCCACGCTGATGCAGAACACGCTGGAAGCGGCAGAGGCCGCCGACAGCGCCTAGGCAAGCGATCGTGGGCGCGGCTTCGGCCGCGGGTCCATGGGACGCGGCTTCGCGGAATGCCCGGGCTGAAGCCGCTCCCACAACGAGCCGTGCCATCCACGGCAAGCGCCGGCCCACTCCGTCGCGCTACAATGACGCGCTTCATCCCCTCCGGACCGGCCATGCTCCGCATCCAGGCTGAAGCGCTCACCTTCGACGACGTCTCCCTCGTCCCCGCACACTCCACGGTCCTGCCCCGGGACGTCTCGCTGGCCACGCGCCTGACCCGCAACCTGCGCCTGAACCTGCCGATCGTGTCCGCGGCGATGGACACCGTGACCGAGGCGCGCCTGGCGATCGCCATGGCCCAGCTCGGCGGCATCGGCATCGTCCACAAGAACATGCCGGTGGAACGCCAGGCCGCCGAAGTCGCGCGGGTCAAGAGCTTCGAGGCCGGGGTGATCAAGGACCCGTTCACCGTCGGCCCCGAGACCACCATCGGCGAGGTGCTCAAGCTCACCCGCGCGCGCAACATCTCCGGCGTGCCGGTGGTCGACGGCGACGGCCACCTGGTCGGACTGGTCACCGGCCGCGACATGCGCTTCGAGAAGAAGCTCGACGATCCGGTGCGCCACATCATGACCAAGCGCGACAAGCTGGTCACGGTGAAGGAGGGCGCCTCCGACGACGAGGTGCTGGGCCTGCTGCACCGGCACCGGATCGAGAAGGTGCTGGTGGTCAACGACGGCTTCGAGCTGCGCGGACTGATCACGGTCAAGGACATCCAGAAGAAGCAGGACAATCCCAACGCCGCCTACGACAGCCACGAGCGGCTGCTGGTCGGCGCCGCGGTCGGCGTCGGCGGCGACACCGAGCGCCGCATCGAGGCGCTGGTCGCCGCTGGCGTGGACGTGATCATCGTCGACACCGCGCACGGCCATTCGCAGGGCGTGATCGAGCGCGTCGCCTGGACCAAGAAGCGCTTCGCGCAGTTGCAGGTGATCGGCGGCAACATCGTCACCGGCGACGCCGCGCTGGCACTGATGGACGCCGGCGCGGACGCGGTCAAGGTCGGCGTCGGCCCGGGCTCGATCTGCACCACGCGCATCGTCGCCGGCGTTGGCGTGCCGCAGATCACCGCGGTGTCGATGGTGGCCGAGGCGCTGGCCGACCGCATCCCGCTGATCGCCGACGGCGGCATCCGCTACTCCGGCGACATCGGCAAGGCGATCGTCGCCGGCGCCTCCGCGGTGATGGTCGGTGGCCTGTTCGCCGGCACCGAGGAATCGCCGGGCGAGAGCGAGCTGTTCCAGGGCCGCAGCTACAAGAGCTATCGCGGCATGGGCTCGCTGGCGGCGATGGAGAAGGGCAGCAAGGACCGTTACTTCCAGGAAGCCTCCGATCCGGACAAGCTGGTGCCCGAGGGCATCGAGGGCCGCGTGCCGTACCGCGGCCCGCTGGGCGGCGTGGTCCACCAGCTCGCCGGCGGGCTGCGCGCGGCGATGGGTTACGTCGGTTGCGCGACCATCGAGGACATGCGCACCAAACCCGCCTTCGTCAAGGTCACCACGGCCGGCACCCGCGAAAGCCACGTCCACGACGTGCAGATCACCAAGGAACCGCCCAACTACCGGATGAGCTGACGCCAGCGCGCGGGGCCGGGGATGCGCCCCGGGATGCGACGACCCCGCCATACACGTTTCCCATCCCGCCCCATCCGACCCCGGCCCATGACCGACCTGCAGCGCGACGACATCCATTCCGACAGGATCCTGATCCTCGACTTCGGTGCGCAATACACCCAGCTGATCGCGCGCCGGATCCGCGAGATCGGCGTGTATTGCGAGATCTGGGCCTGGGACCACGACCCGGCCGAGATCGCCGCGTTCGGCGCCAGGGGCATCATCCTGTCGGGTGGTCCGGAGTCGACCACGCTCGCCGGCGCGCCACGGGCGCCGCAACAGGTATTCGATTCCGGCCTGCCCATCCTCGGCATCTGCTACGGCCTGCAGACCATGGCGGTGCAGCTGGGCGGCGCCACCGAGGCCGCCGACCAGCGCGAATTCGGCCATGCGCAGGTGGAACTGGTCGCGCAGGATTCGCTGCTCGAGGGATTGAAGGACCAGCCCGGTTCACCGCCGCGCCTGGACGTGTGGATGAGCCATGGCGACCACGTTTCCGTCGCGCCGCCGGGTTTCACCGTGACCGCGCGCACCGAACGCATCCCGGTCGCGGCGATGGCCAACGAGGACAAGCGCTGGTACGGCGTGCAGTTCCACCCCGAAGTCACCCACACCAGGTCCGGCCAGGCGCTGTTGCGCCGCTTCGTGGTCGACATCTGCGGCTGCGCGACGCTGTGGACGCCCGAGCACATCATCGAGGACCAGATTGCCCGGGTGCGCGAGAAAGTCGGCAGCGACGAGGTGATCCTCGGCCTGTCCGGCGGCGTCGATTCGTCGGTGGTCGCCGCGCTGCTGCACAAGGCGATCGGCGGGCAGCTGACCTGCGTGTTCGTCGACACCGGCCTGTTGCGCTTCAACGAGGGCGACCAGGTGATGGCGATGTTCGCCGAGCATATGGGTGTCAAGGTCGTGCGCGTCAATGCCGCCGAGCGCTACTTCAAGGCGCTGGCCGGCGTCGCCGATCCCGAGGCCAAGCGCAAGATCATCGGCAACCTGTTCGTCGAGATCTTCGACGAGGAATCCTCGAAGCTGGCGAATGCGAAATGGCTGGCGCAGGGCACGATCTATCCCGACGTGATCGAGTCCGCCGGCAGCAGGACCGGCAAGGCGCACGTGATCAAGAGCCACCACAACGTCGGCGGCCTGCCGGCGGACATGAAGCTCGGCCTGGTCGAACCGCTGCGCGAGCTGTTCAAGGACGAAGTGCGGCGGCTGGGCGTCGAACTCGGGCTGCCGCGCGAGATGGTCTACCGGCACCCCTTCCCGGGCCCCGGCCTGGGCGTGCGCATCCTCGGCGAGGTCAAGCCGGAATACGCCGAACTGCTGTCGAAGGCCGACGCCATCTTCATCGACGAGTTGCGCAAGGCCGACCTCTACGACAAGACCAGCCAGGCCTTCGCGGTATTCCTGCCGGTCAAGTCGGTCGGCGTGGTCGGCGATGCGCGCGCATACGAATGGGTGGTCGCGTTGCGTGCGGTTGAGACCGTCGACTTCATGACCGCGCACTGGGCGCAGCTGCCGTACGAATTCCTTGGCAAGGTTTCAAACAGAATAATCAATGAGATACGCGGCATATCTCGCGTAGTGTATGACATCAGTGGCAAGCCGCCCGCCACGATCGAATGGGAATGAGCCGATGAAAAACGGCGTCGGCAGCGAGGAGCCGATCCCGTATCCGGTACTTGGCTCGGCGGAAGACGCGCGCTGGATGCGGCACGCGCTGGCGCTGGCCGATCGTGCCGAGCGCGAGGATGACGAGATCCCGGTCGGCGCAGTGCTGATCGGCCCAGACGGCGTCGTCCTGGGCGAGGGCTGGAACCGCAACATCACCGAACACGACCCGACCGCGCACGCCGAGATCGTCGCCCTGCGCCAGGCCGGCCTGCGCCTTGGCAACCACCGGCTGACGGGCTGCACGCTGTACGTGACCCTGGAACCCTGCGCGATGTGCGCGATGGCGATGGTCCACGCGCGGATCGCGCGCCTGGTCTACGCCGCCGGCGATCCGAAGACCGGCGCCGCCGGCAGCGTCTTCGACCTGCTCGCCGATCCCCGCCACAACCATCGCATCGACGTGCAGGGCGGCGTGCTGGCCGGGGAAGCCGGCATTCGCCTGAGCAACTACTTCCGCCGCAAGCGCGGGAAGCCGGCGCTTTGAGTCGCGGTAGCCGATTGTGGAGGCGGCGGTATGATGCCGCGACCACGGGCACCCATCGCGAGCGCATGGCCATCCAGCACGGAAGCAACCACGAAGGCCGCCTGATCTGGATCGACCTGGAGATGACCGGGCTCGATACCGATCGCGACTCGATCCTGGAAATCGCCACGGTGGTCACCGACTCCGAGCTCAACGTGCTGGCCGAAGGCCCGGAACTGGCGATCGCCCATCCGCTGGCGACGCTGGAGGCGATGGACGACTGGAACCGCAGGCAGCACGGCAAGTCCGGGTTGTGGCGGCGGATCCTGGAGGAGGGCGTGGCGATGGCGGATGCCGAGGCCCGCACGCTGGGCTTCCTAGCCGAATGGGTGCCGGCCAACGCGTCGCCGATGTGCGGCAATTCGATCTGCCAGGACCGCCGCTTCCTGCACCGGCAGATGCCGGCGCTGGAGCGGCATTTCCACTATCGCAACCTCGACGTCAGCACGATCAAGGAGCTGGCGCGGCGCTGGTCGCCGCAGGTGCTGGCCGGGGTGAAGAAGGAAGCGGCGCACACCGCGCTCAGCGACGTGCGCGATTCGATCGCCGAGCTGCGCCACTATCGCCAGTCGATGGGGCCGCTGGGCGGTTTGTAGCGGGCGCGGCGTCAGGGCTTATTCCGGATCCGCGGCAGGCTGGTGATCCGGGCTGTCGAGCGGAGTGCGCATCGCGCTGCCGTCGCGCACAAGCCGGTACTGGCCGCTGCTGGCCGCGTCGGCGGCGACATGGTGGAACATGTGCACGTCGCGCTGCGGGAACGGGATGCTGATGCCGGCGTCGTCGAAGGCGTGCTTGATTCGTTCGGTCAATTCGCACTTGGCGACGAAATGGTCGTCGTTGCGGACGTGGCAGCGGATGCCCAGCTGCACGCTGTTGTCGGCCAGTCCATACACCAGCACGTCCGGGGCCGGTTCGGCGAGCACGCGCGGGTCGCCGTGCATGACCGCCAGCGCCGCGGCACGCGCGGCCTGGATGTCGTCGTGGTAGCCGATGCCGACCACCAGTTCGATCCGGCGCATCGTGTCCGGCGTCAGGTTTACGATCGAATCGGCGGTGATCAGGCTGTTGGGCAGCACGATGGTCTGGTTGTCGCCGCCGCGCAGCCGGGTCTGGAAGATGCTGACCTGCTCGACCTTGCCGGTCTCGCCGGCGATGGTGACGACATCGCCGACCCGGAACGGCTTGAGCGTCACCAGCATCACCCCCGAGGCGATGTTGGACAGCGAGTCCTTCAGCGCCAGGCCGATCGCCAGCCCCGCCGCGCCGAGCACCGCGATCATCGAGGTCATCGGCACCCCGATCACCTGCAACGCCGCCAGCACCAGTACCACCAGCAGGATCACGTAGGCGACCTTGCGCAGGAACAGCACCGCGGTCGGTTCCACCTCGGCCCGGGTCAGGCCTTTCTCGGCGATCCCTGCGATCCAGCGCGCCACCCGCATGCCGACCAGGAACAACAGCAGGGCAAGCAAGGCGCGCACGCCCCATCCCAGCGCCAGCGTGTGCCAGTTGCCCGGTTGCAGCCAATTCAGCCAGCTTTCCACATGCTGCTCCTCATTCGTAAAACGCAACGCCCCGCGGGGCGGGGCGCTGGTCGATCGGGTTCAGCCTAGCGCGATCGTTGTCGGCATGGCGTCATCGCGCCGCCTTCGACTTCGCGAGCGCCAGCCAGGTGTCCACCACGGTGTCGGGGTTCAGCGACACCGATTCGATGCCCTGTTCCATCAGCCATTGCGCCAGGTCCGGATGGTCGCTCGGGCCCTGGCCGCAGATGCCGACGTACTTGCCGCGCGCGCGCGCGGTCGAGATCGCCATCGACAGCAGCTTCTTGACCGCCGGGTCGCGCTCGTCGAACAGGCCGGCGACGATCGCCGAATCGCGGTCCAGCCCAAGCGTCAACTGGGTCAGGTCGTTGGAGCCGATCGAGAAGCCGTCGAAGATATCGAGGAACTCGTCGGCCAGCAGCGCGTTCGACGGCACCTCGCACATCATGATGATCTTCAGGCCGCCTTCGCCCCGGCGCAGGCCGTTTTCGGCCAGCACCTCGATCACCCTTCGGCCCTCGTCGAGCGTGCGCACGAACGGGATCATCACCCACAGGTTGTCGAGCCCCATCTCGTTGCGGACCTTGAGCACCGCGCGGCATTCCAGCGCGAAGGCGTCCTTGAACGACGGGTCGACGTAGCGGCTGGCGCCGCGGAAGCCGATCATCGGGTTTTCCTCGTGCGGCTCGTATTTCGCGCCGCCG
>JAKFDF010000056.1:0-3329 GCA_036676275.1 Lysobacter sp. | reverse complement strand
GTTCAGCACGTGGCTGATGCGGTCCACGTCGAGCCCGCGCGCGGCGACGTCGGTGGCGACCAGGATGTCGATGCGCCCGTCCTTCAGCGACTGCACCATCTTCTCGCGCTGCTTCTGCTCGACATCGCCGTGGATCGCGGCGGCCGACAGCCCGCGCGCCGCGAGCTTCTCGGCCAGCTCCTGGGTGCCCAGCTTGGTACGCGCGAAGATCAGCATGCCGTCGAACGGTTCGGCCTCCAGGATCCGGGTCAGCGCATCGAGCTTGTTGACGCCGCTCACCATCCAGTAGCGCTGGCGGATGTTGGTGGCGGTGCTGGTCGCGGACTTGATCGCGATCTCGACCGGATCCTTGAGGTAGGTCTGGGCGATGCGCTTGATCTGCGCCGGCATGGTCGCCGAGAACAGGGCCACCTGGCGCTGCTCGGGCACCTTCTTCAGCACCGCCTCGACGTCGTCGATGAAGCCCATGCGCAGCATCTCGTCGGCTTCGTCGAGCACCAGGCAACGCAGCTGCGACAAGTCCAGCGAGCCGCGGTTGAGGTGGTCGATCACCCGGCCGGGCGTGCCGACGATCACCTGCACGCCGCGTTTGAGCGCCTGCAGCTGCGGGAAGTAGCTCTGGCCGCCGTAGATCGGCAGGACGTGGAAGCCGGGCAGGTGGCTGGCGTATTTCTGGAAGGCCTCGGCGACCTGGATCGCCAGTTCCCGGGTCGGCGCCAGCACCAGCGCCTGCGGCGCCTGCTGGGCCGCGTCGAGGCGGGCGAGCACCGGCAGCGCGAATGCGGCGGTCTTGCCGGTGCCGGTCTGGGCCTGGCCGAGCACGTCGCGGCCGGCCAGCAGCGGCGGGATGGTCGCGGCCTGGATCGGCGAGGGCGATTCGTAGCCGACATCGGCCAGCGCCCGCAGCAGCGGGTCGGGCAGGCCGAGGTCGGTGAACTTGATGGAAGGCTCGGGGGCTGTTTCGGCGCTCATGACGATCTCGCGGCGCCAGTGGGGCCGGGCGCAAGCGGACAGTTTACGCGGCGCGACTGGAGCAACGGCTCACGTCACGCCCCACGGTCCGCAGCGGGCCATGTGAATCAGGCGCCAGCGCCGATCCAAGGCCATGCCCGGGCGGCTTCCGTGATGCCGGATTCGACGCTTATTCGCCGCGGCTGGGCGTCTCGCCGTGGTCGGGCGGCGGCGGGTTGGCGGCATCCTTGGCGGCCTGCTTCTTCGCCAGTTTCTCGTCCTGCTTCTTCTTCTTGGCGATTTCGCGTTGTCGCTTTTCGAACGAATAATTGGGCTTTGCCATCGGCTTTTCTCCTTGGGAAGGCCGCCAGTCTAGGCCAAGGCGGCCGGTTCCATCGTTTTCCGGTGCGCCGGCAGCGGCGTGGGCGCATGGGAGCGGCAGCCAGCCGGAAGTTCTCCGTCGTCCCGGGCATGGCGAGGGGCCCGCTTTTCTCCGGGCAAATGAGCAGATCCCTTGCCACTTCCGGGATACCCCCGTTGTTCATGCAATCCTCAGAGCCGCCTGACCCGGAAATTGCGGCCCTTGATCCGGCCCGCCTGCAGCCGCGACAGCGCCTGTTCGAGCTGGTTGCGGGCGATGGCGACGTAGCTGCGGGTGGCGAAGACGTCGATCTTGCCGATCGCATCGGCCTTGAGCCCGGCTTCGCCGGTCAGTGCGCCGACGATGTCGCCGGGGCGCAGCTTGTCGCTGCGGCCGGCATCGATGCGCAGGGTCGCCATCGCCGCCGGCGGCGCCTGGCAGGCGCGCAGGTTCGCGAGCGGGGCGCGGTCCCAGCGCAGGGGCGCGCCCTGTCGTTTCTCCAGCTCCAGCGCGCGCGGCATCTCGCGCGGCGCCACCAGGCTCAGGGCGAGGCCGCCGTGTCCGGCGCGGCCGGTGCGGCCGATGCGGTGCAGGTAGATGTCCGGATCGCTCGGCAGTTCATGGTTGACGACCGCGCCGAGCTCGTGGATGTCGAGCCCGCGCGCGGCGACGTCGCTGGCGACCAGCACGTTGCAGCTGCGGTTGCCGAAACGCACCAGCACTTCGTCGCGGTCGCGCTGCTCCATGTCGCCGTGCAGCGCCGCGGCGGAGAAGCCCAGGTGCGCGAGCGAGGCGGCGACCTCGTCGGCATCGCGGCGCATGTTGCAGAACACCACGGTCGACTCCGGGTTGTGCTCGATCAGCAGCCCGGCCAACGCGGCCAGCTTCTGCGCAGGCTCGACCTCGAAGAACCGCTGCTCGATCACCGCCTGGCCGGCCGCGCCCGCGACCGACACTTCCAGCGGATCGCGCATCGACTTGCGCGCGAGCTCGCGGATCGCATCGGGATAGGTCGCCGAGAACAGCAGCGTCTGCCGGTCCTTCGGCGCGGCCTTGATGATTTCGCGGATCTGTTCCTCGAAACCCATGTCGAGCATGCGGTCGGCTTCGTCCAGCACCAGCGTGCGCACGCCGCGCAGGTCCAGCGCCCGCTTGCGCAGCAGTTCCTGCACCCGGCCCGGGGTGCCGACGACGACATGCGGCGCATGCTGCGCCAGCGACGCCAGTTGCGGTCCCAGCGCCATGCCGCCGGTGAGCGTCAGCAGCTTGAGGTTGGCGATGCCGGTGGCGAGCCTGCGGACGTGCTTGCCGACCTGGTCGGCGAGCTCGCGGGTCGGGCACAGCACCAGCGCCTGCAGCCGGGTCTGCGAGGCGTCCAGCCGGTGCAGCAGGCCGAGCCCGAACGCCGCGGTCTTGCCGCTGCCGGTCGGCGCCTGCGCGATCACGTCGCGGCCTTCGAGCAGGGCCGGCAGGCTCTGCGCCTGGATCGGCGTCATCCGCACGTGGCCGAAGGCGTCCAGGCCCTGGAACAGCGCCGGGTCGAGCGGCAGGTCGCTGAATTCGGTGCTGCCTGCGTCGGCAGCTGAGGTCTCGGAAACGGGTGCGGTCATGGCGCCATGATCGCAGGTAGTCACCTCCGGGTTGGCCTGCGGATGCTTCAATGACGGCCATGCCTGCTTCCAGCGTCCTTTCCCCGAGCCCGCTGCGCTTCGACAACGCCTTCCTGCGCGAACTGCCGGGCGACCCCGAGGCCGGGCCGCGCCTGCGCCAGGTCGAGGGCGCGCTGTGGTCCAGCGTCCAGCCGGCGCCGGTCGCCGCGCCGCGGCTGCTGGCGCATTCGCGCGAGATGGCGGCGCGGATCGGGTTCAGCGAGGAAGAGGTCGCGTCGCCCGAGTTCGCGCAGGTCTTCGGCGGCAACGCGCTGCTGCCGGGGATGCAGCCGTTCGCGGCCAACTACGGCGGCCACCAGTTCGGCCACTGGGCGGGGCAGCTCGGCGACGGCCGCGCGATCACCCTG
>JAKFDF010000055.1:0-5504 GCA_036676275.1 Lysobacter sp. | reverse complement strand
GGTGCCTCGACCGAGATCGAGATGAAGGAAAAGAAGGCGCGCGTCGAAGACGCCCTGCACGCCACCCGCGCGGCAGTGGAAGAAGGCGTGGTCCCGGGCGGCGGCGTCGCCCTGATCCGTGCGTTGCAGGCCATCGGTGAGCTCAAGGGCGCCAACGAAGACCAGAACCACGGCATCAACATCGCCAGGCGCGCGATGGAAGCGCCGCTGCGCGAGATCGTCGCCAACTGCGGCGAAGAGCCCTCGGTAGTGCTGAACAACGTTGCCGGCGGCAAGGGCAACTACGGCTACAACGCCGCCACCGGCGAGTACGGCGACATGATCGCGTTCGGCATCCTGGACCCGACCAAGGTCACCCGTTCGGCGCTGCAGAACGCGGCCTCGATCGCCGGCCTGATGATCACCACCGAGGCGATGGTCGCCGAGCTGCCGAAGAAGGACGAGCCGGCGATGCCGGGCGGCGGCGGCATGGGCGGCATGGGCGGGATGGATTTCTGATCCGGCGCGTTCGCCGAGTTGCACGAAAAGCCCCGCTTCGGCGGGGCTTTTTCTTGCGCCGGTCGTGCCGGTGCCGGCACCGGTATTGCATCGGCATTGCTCAGCGCAGTCGCGAGCCGAGCCACCCAGCGGCCCATGCACCGGCGCCGACCGTCCAGACGCTCCACGCCGTCGCCGCCGACGCAGGCGGCGCGACCAGCAGCAGTATCGCGACCGCGGCGATCCCGGCGCCGGCCAGCGCATACGCACCGGTCGCCAGCCGTGCGGCGTTGCGGAGTGCGCGCCGTTGACCGCCGGCGAGCGCATGCGCGGCTCCTCGTCGCGGTGATGTCAGGTCGCGGTCGCGGGCGAGTTTCAGGCGGCGGGCGACATCGTCGTTCGAAATCATTCGGGGCTCCTGGTGTCCGTGCGGAACGCTTCGCGTGCGCGGTGCAGCAGCACGCGGACGCTGGCTTCGCGCAACCCGCAGATCGTTGCGATCTCACGGTGGCTGAATTCTTCGGCGTAGGCGAGCCACAGCAGCTGTCGCTGCCGCGTCGTGAGCGCATGCCATGCCGGCGACGCCAGCAGCGACGCCGGGTCGGCATCGTGCGCGACCGGGATGTCGGCGACATCGATGTCGTCCCAGGCGACGTGTCGGCGCCGGCACGTGTCGATGAAGCCGTTGGTCGCGCAGCGATACAAGTATCCGCGCGCCTTCGCGTCGTCCCAGCCGAGGCCGCCGCGCGCGACGAGCGCCTCCAGCGCATCCTGCGCGATGTCCTCGGCGGTGTCGGCGGTCGCGCCGAGACGGCGCAGGTAGGCGAGCAGCGGCGGCGCGGTGGCCTGGAAGAACGCCTGGAAGTCGCCGCCTGCGCTCAATGCGCGTCCCCGATCACGCGCCACCGTCGCGCGATCGTCGCGGCGACCGCGGCGGCGGCCAGCACGGCGACGCCGAGCGCCGACAGCACCGCCCCCCACCAACGTGCATCCTCGGCGGCGCGCACGAGGTTGATGTCGACGCCAGCGCCGGGGTCGCGGCCCAGCCACAGCAGGACGCCTCCGAGCCCGGCCAGCACTGCACCGCCGACGAGCGTCCACAGCAGCCGGATCGCGACCTGCGCCGCGCCGTCGCCGACGCCCGCGACGGCACGCCCTTCCGGGCTGCGCAGGAAGTCGACCAGCGCCGGCACGTCGCCGAAGCGCTCCAGGAGCCGCTCCAGCAGCGCGTCGCGCGCCGCGCGGCGCGCGGCGTGTCGGCGCGACATTGCGGCCAGTGCGGCGATGGCGCCTGCGACACCGACCAGGACCAGCCCGCCCGCCAGGATCTCTTCGTTCATCGCACGCCCTCCTTGCAACCCGCCACCCCGGTACCGCCCCGCCGGCACGCATCGGCACCGGCGAGCCAGCGCAGCACCTGCAGCGTGAACTGCTCGTTGTCGGCACCGGGGAGCTGCATGCCGAACGGGACTCCGTCGCCGGAGATTTGTGCGGTGATCATCGCCGCCTCGCCGAGCACGACGACGCGGCCACGACCGTATCGCAGCGCCACCGCCTGGCACATCCCGGCGGCGGATCCCGCATCGCGCACCTGCATGTGACCGCGCACGGCCGAAACCACTTCGTCCAGCCGCGCCTGCGGGCTGAAGCGCAGCAGGCAGGTGCCGGCCGGCGCGCCGAGGGCCTGGCCGGTGAAGGTGCGCACGGAGTCCAGCGGCGCGGTGATCCAGTGCTCGCCGAGGCCGTCGCCGGTTCGCGTGAACCGCAGGACGCCCTCGTCGGCTCCCGCTTCGGTCTGACCGGAATCGTTGACGTAGCCGCCGCTCATCGCGACGCCGAATGCGCTGGCCAGCGCGCGGGAGTAGCCACCGAACGGCCAATGGTCGGCGACCAGCAGCAGCGAACCGCCGCCATCGACCCACGCCGCCAGCGACTGCACTTCGTTTGCCGCGAACGCGGACCTGGCGGTGTCGAGCGGGTCTTCGGCTTCGCCGGCGGCCCGCGCGTTGGCGACGACGAGCACGTCGGCGTCGATCGGCCTGCCGTCGGCGGCCAACGTCGCCGGCGCGACGCGGAACCCGTCGGCTGCGGCCAGCGCCGCGAACGCGGCGTAACCCCCGTCGAGCGTGTGCATCTCGTGGTGAGACGCGTCGATCGCGATGCGCGGGCCGGCCGTGGCGTACGTCGGCGCGAACGTCGGCGGCCGATAGTCGGCCGGTCGCTGCTGGCCTGTCGCGGAGAACGCGGCGGCCGCCGCCAGGGCGAGGACGAGCGCCGCGACAAGGGTGCGGGGGCGGAGCTGCAGATTCATCGGCTGGACCCTTCGGAGTGGAGTGATGCCTGAACGCACTACGGGCCTCCCTGGTTAACAGTCCCGCCTGGCCGCGACTTTTCGTTTCCGTGCGATCCTTGGCGACATGAACGCACGAACCGACACGGACGTATTGATCATCGGCGGCGGCCACAACGGCCTGGTCTGCGCGGCCTATCTCGCCGGCGCCGGCTTGAAGGTGCGGGTGCTGGAGCGCCGCGGCATCGTCGGCGGCGCGGCGGTGACCGAGGAGTTCCACCCCGGTTTCCGCAATTCGACCGCCAGCTACACCGTCAGCCTGCTCAATCCGAAGGTGATCGCCGACCTGCGCCTGCACGAGCACGGGCTGCGCGTGGTCGAACGCCCGTACGCAAACTTCCTGCCGCTGCCCGATGGGCGCAGTTTCCGCCTCGGCGGCGAGCACACGCTGGCCGAAGTCGCGAAATGGTCGGCGCGCGACGCGCAGCGGCTGCCCGGGTACTGGGCGATGCTGGACCGGATCGTCGTCGTCCTGCGCGAACTGATGCAGCGCACGCCGCCGAACGTGAGCGACCGCTTCGTGCTCGCCGACTGGATCAATTCCGCTTCTGCCGCAAAGCAGTTGAAGTCGCTGGACATGCGCGGCCGCCGCGACCTGCTCGACCTGTTCACCAAGTCCGCCGGCGAACTGCTGGACAGCTGGTTCGAGGGCGCGCCGCTGAAGGCGGTGCTGGGCTGGGACTCGGTGGTCGGCAATTTCGCCAGCCCGTACACGCCGGGCAGCGCCTACGTGCTGCTGCACCACCTGTTCGGCGAGGTCAACGGCAAGACCGGCGTCTGGGGCCACGCCATCGGCGGCATGGGCGCGATCACCCAGGCGATGCGCAAGGAATGCGAGGCGCGCGGCGTCGCCATCGATACCGATGCGGAAGTCGCAAGACTCATCGTCGAGAACGACAAGGCGGTGGGAGTTGCCTTGGCCGATGGCCGTGAACTGCGCGCGCCGACCATCGTCAGCAACCTCAATCCGAAGCTGCTGTACACCAGGCTGGTCGAACGCGGCCAGCTCGACGACGACACCGCGCAGCGCATCGAACGCTACCGCTGCGGCTCCGGCACCTTCCGCATGAACGTGGCGCTGTCCGAGCTGCCGGATTTCACCGCGATGCCCGGCACCCAGCTGCAACCGCACCACCAGAGCGGCATCCTCATCGGCCCGTCGCTGCAGTATTTCGAGCAGGCGTATTTCGATGCCAAGTCGAAAGCGCACAACGCGGGCTGGGCAAGGAAGCCCATCGTCGAAGTCGTCATTTCGTCCACGCTGGACGACACCCTCGCGCCTGCCGGCCAGCATGTCGCCAGCCTGTTCTGCCAGCAGGTCAATCCCGAGGTCGACGGCGGCTGGGATGCGCATCGCGACACCGTGGCGAAACTGATGATCGACACCGTGGACGCTTACGCGCCGAATTTCGCGCGCAGCGTGCTGGGCTACGAAGCCTTGAGCCCGCTCGACCTGGAGCGCCGCATCGGCCTGGTCGGCGGCGATATCTTCCACGGCGCGCTCGGCCTGGACCAGATGTTCAGCGCCCGTCCGCTGCTGGGGCAGGGCAATTACCGCGGCGCGTTCAAGCGCCTGTACCTGTGCGGCTCGGGCACCCATCCGGGCGGCGGCGTTACCGGCCTGCCCGGTCGCAACGCGGCGCGCGAGATCCTGCGCGACCTGGGGCGTGGCCCACGACCGCAATGAGACCGTCTTTCTGAACCGGCCAGTTTGTTTTTTGCACTGCAGCGTGCATCCCGAATAACGATTCCTTCACGATGGGCGTGCATCCCGACGTGGGGGAGGGAGCAGGCCCGCAACCGGTTCGTCCGGGGCGGGCTTTTTATTTGCGTCGGGGGACATGCGCACCGTGACCGAGACGATGGATCCGGCCGGCCGGGCGCGGATGCAAGAATCCACCCGATGAACGATCTCGCCTCCGACCTGGCCGCCATCCCCGAGCGCGCGCTGCAGCGCCTGCGCGCCGCCTCGCCGGCGCTGTCCGCCCAGCTCGACGCCGCCGGGACCGCGGCGCAGGTGGCGCGCCTTGCGGTCGCCAGCGATTTCGCCATCGCCACCCTCGTACGGCAGCCACCATTGCTGGCGGCCCTGCGGGAGAACGGCGCGCAGGCATTCGCGCCGCCGCTGCTGGATGCCGGCCACCGCGACGACTGGCCGGCCTTGCTGCGCCGTTACCGCAGCGCCGAATCGACCCGGCTGGTGTGGCGCGACGTGCTCGGGCTGGACGAGGTCGAGGCGACGCTCGCCGGCACCACGGCCCTGGCCGAGCGCTGCCTGCAGGTGGCGCTGGACGCGCTGGAAGCCGACTTCGCCACGCGCCATGGTGTGATCCGCGACGCCGCCGGCAACGTGCAGCGGCTGGTGGTGTTCGCGCTGGGCAAGCTCGGCGGCGGCGAGCTCAACTTCTCCTCCGACGTCGACCTGGTCTATGGCTACGAGGAGGATGGCGACAGCGATGGCGCGCGTCCGCTGGTCGCCGAACAGTACTACTCGCGGCTCGGCCAGCAACTGGCGAAATTGCTCGACGAAACCACCGCCGACGGTTTCTGCCATCGCGTCGACCTGCGCCTGCGTCCGTTCGGCAATGCCGGCCGGGTGGCCTGGTCGTTCGCGGCGATGGAGCAGTACTTCCAGCGCGAGGGCCGCGATTGGGAGCGCTACGCCTGGCAGAAGGCG
>JAKFDF010000054.1:0-12638 GCA_036676275.1 Lysobacter sp. | reverse complement strand
GGCCGGATCAGCTCGACGAAGGCCCGCGCCTGCGGCGACAGGTACTTGCCCTTGCGCACCACCACGCCGTAGCTGCGCGAGGGGAACCACGCCGACAGCGAGCGCACCGCCAGCCGCGCGCGGTCGGCTTCGGTCAGGCAGATCGCGGTGACGATCGAGATGCCCAGGCCCATCGCCACGTACTGCTTGATCACCTCCCAACCACCGACCTCCAGCGCCACCGTGTACGGCACCTGGTTGCGCTGGAACACCAGGTCCACCAACCGGTAGGTGGTCAGCCGCTGCGGCGGCAGGATCAGGCCGTAGGGCGAGAGGTCCTGCAGCCGCAGGTCGGGCTTGTCCGCCAGCGGGTGCCCGGGCGGCAGGATCAGCATCGGCTCGAAGTTGTAGACCGGCGCGTAGTCCAGGTCGGCCGGCACTTCCAGCATCGAGCCGACCGCGAAGTCGACCGCGTCCGAACGCAGCAGGTCCAGGCCGCTGGCGCCGGTGACGTTGTGCAGGCGCAGGCGCACGTCCGGTTGCCGTTCGCGGAAGGCTTCGACCAGGCCCGGCAGCAGGTAGAGGATGGTCGAGCTGCCAGCGGCGATGTCCAGCTCGCCGGCGTCGAGCCCGCGCAGCTGCTCGTGGAAGGCCGCGCCGAGGCCGTCGATGCCCTCCACCAGCGGCCGCGCCAATTCGTACAACACCTCGCCTTCGCGGGTGGGCAGCAGCCGGCGGCCGCTGCGCTCCAGCAGCCGCACCCCGAGTTCGCGTTCCAGCGCCTGCAGCTGCAGGGTGACCGCCGGCTGGCTCAGGTACAGGGCCTCGGCCGCCCGCGACACCGATCCCAGCCGCGCCACCTGGCAGAACGCCCGCAAGGGTTTCAGCCGGGAGGCCTTGTAGGCGAAGCGCGGGGCAGGCGGGGCGCGTTCTGCCATGTTCTCGGACCAGATATAAGTTTTATCAATGATATGTATTGATAACTATTGTTTGTCAAATAATCAGTCGGCGCGGAAGGTGTGGCTCCACGCTTTTCGACGGAGCAGGACATGGGGGCAGTGCTGGATGCGGTCGCAACGGGGCCAGGGGGCGCGGTCGACGGGCTCGAACTGCGCGGCCAGCAGCCCGGGCAGGACGCCCTGCTGACCCCCGCGGCGCGGGCCTTCCTGGCCGGCCTGCACCGCCGTTTCGAAGCGGCCCGCCAGCAACGGCTGGCCGCGCGTCGCCAGCGCCAGGCGGAGTTCGATGCCGGCGCGCTGCCCGATTTCCGTGCCGACACCGCCCACATCCGTGCCGCCGACTGGCGGGTGGCGCCGCTGCCGGAAGCGTTGCTCGACCGCCGGGTCGAGATCACCGGCCCGACCGACCCGAAGATGGTGATCAACGCGCTCAACTCCGGCGCCAGCTGCTACATGGCCGATTTCGAGGACGCGACCGCGCCGACCTGGGCGAACCTGGTCGAAGGCCAGCGCGCATTGCGCGACGCGGTGGCCGGCACGCTGGAATTCATCGCAGGCAACGGCAAGCACTACGTGCTGAAGCCGGAGGCCGAACGCGCGGTGCTGATCGTGCGCCCGCGCGGCTGGCACCTCGACGAGAAACACGTCCGGATCGACGATGAAGCGATGTCGGCGTCGCTGTTCGACCTCGGCCTGTTCGCCTTCCACAACGCACGCGCGCTGGCGGCGAGGGAACGCGGCCCTTACTTCTACCTGCCCAAGCTGCAGTCCATGGAGGAAGCCGCGCTCTGGGACGAGGTGCTGGCGCACATCGAGTCCGAGCTCGGCCTGGCGCATGCGCAGATCAAGGCGACGGTGCTGGTCGAGACGCTGCCGGCGGCGTTCGAAATGGACGAGATCCTGTTCGCGATGAAGGACCGGATCGCCGGGCTCAACTGCGGGCGCTGGGATTACATCTTTTCCTGGATCAAGACCCTGCGCGCGCACCCGGACAAGGTCCTGCCCGAGCGCGGCCAGGTGACGATGGCGCAGCCGTTCCTGAAGGCCTATTCGGAACTGCTGGTCCGCACTTGCCACCGGCGCGGCGCGCACGCGATGGGCGGCATGGCCGCGCAGGTCCCGGTCGCCGGCGACGCGGCGGCCAACGACGCGGCCTTGCAGCGCGTGCGCGACGACAAGCTGCGCGAAGTCCGCGCCGGCCATGACGGCACCTGGGTCGCGCATCCGGCATTGATCCCGGTGGCGCGCGCGGTGTTCGACGCGCACATGCCGGGCCCGCACCAGCAGCACGTCGCGCGCGACGACGTGCAGGCCGCGCGCGACGACCTGCTGCGCACGCCGCGCGGCGGCATCACCCGCGCCGGTTTCGACAACAACGTCGAGGTCTGCGTGCGCTACCTCGCCGCGTGGCTCGACGGCAACGGCTGCGTGCCGATCCATGGGCTGATGGAGGACGCCGCCACCGCCGAGATCGCGCGCGCGCAGCTGTGGCAGTGGCTGCATTACGGCGCTGCCGGATACGAACCGCTGCGCCTGGACGACGGCACCGAGATCGACTTCGTGCTGTTCGAGCGCGCGTTGATCGGCCTGCCCGGCAGGCTCGGCGGCGCCGGCGGCATCCCCGGTGCCAACAAGCTCGCCGCCGCCATCGCCTTGCTGGAGCGCCTGACCCGCAGCGACACGCTCGAGGAATTCCTGACCGTGCCCGCCTGCGCCCTGATCGATTGACGAATCCCTTTCGCAGGAGCGGCTTGCGGCCGCGAGCTCTTGTTGTTGCCGCGTTTGCGAAGCGAAAAGCTCGCGGCTGCAAGCCGCTCCTACAAAAGCCAACGACAACCACGCCGCCCCACCAAAAGCAACGACAACCACGCCGCCCCACCACAGGAACCGCCATGACAACCCAGCTGCCCACCGCCGAACAACTCGCGCTCGACTGGAGCCGCAACCCGCGCTGGGCCGGCATCGCCCGCCCGTATTCCCCGGCCGACGTGGTGCGCCTGCGCGGCACCGTGGCCATCGAGCATTCGCTGGCGAAACTCGGCGCCGACAAGCTGTGGAAATCGCTGCACCAGGAAGGTTTCGTCAACGCGCTCGGCGCGCTCACCGGCAACCAGGCGATGCAGCAGGTCAAGGCCGGGCTCAGGGCCATCTACCTGTCGGGCTGGCAGGTCGCCGCCGACGCCAACCTCGCCGGCGAGATGTACCCGGACCAGTCGCTGTACCCGGCCAACTCGGTGCCGCAGGTGGTCAAGCGCATCAACAACACCCTGCTGCGCGCCGACCAGTTGCACCACGCCGAGAAGGACCAGGGCGATCGCGCGGACGGCATCGACTTCCTGCAGCCGATCGTCGCCGACGCCGAGGCGGGCTTCGGCGGCGTGCTCAATGCCTTCGAGTTGATGAAGGCGATGATCGAGGCCGGCGCCGCCGGCGTGCACTTCGAGGACCAGCTGGCCAGCGCCAAGAAGTGCGGGCACATGGGCGGCAAGGTGCTGGTGCCGACCAGGGAGGCCGTGGAGAAGCTGGTCGCCGCGCGCCTGGCCGCGGACGTCTGCGGCGTGCCAACCCTGATCGTCGCGCGCACCGACGCCGAGGCCGCGGACCTGCTGACCGCCGACATCGACGCCAACGACCGCCCGTTCTGCACCGGCGAGCGCACCGTCGAGGGCTATTACCGGACCCGCAAGGGCCTGGACCAGGCGATCAGCCGCGGCCTGGCCTACGCGCCCTACGCCGACCTGGTGTGGTGCGAGACCGGCAAGCCTGACCTGGCGTTCGCGCGCGCCTTCGCGCAGGCCATCCACGCGCGCTTCCCCGGCAAGCTGCTGGCCTACAACTGCTCGCCCAGCTTCAACTGGAAGCAGCACCTGGACGACGCCACCATCGCCGGCTTCCAGAAAGAACTCGCGGCCATGGGCTACAAGTTCCAGTTCATCACCCTGGCCGGCTTCCACGCCCTCAACCATTCGATGTTCCAGCTCGCGCACGGCTACGCGCGCCGGCAGATGAGCGCGTTCGTGGAGCTGCAGCAGGCCGAGTTCGCGGCCGCGGGGCAGGGTTTCACCGCGGTCAGGCACCAGCGCGAGGTCGGCACCGGCTATTTCGACGCGGTGACGCAGACCATCCAGGGCGCGCAATCGTCGACGGTCGCGCTCAGGGGCTCGACCGAGGAGGAGCAGTTTCGGCAGCACCCCGACGCCGTGGCCGCCTAGTACTTGCCGTCGGCCCCTCATCCGGTCGGCCCCTCATCCGCCTTCGGCACCTTCTCCCCGCCAGCGGGGAGAAGGAACGGCATCGCATCGCTCCGTGCAACGCCCTCGCCCCGCGGAGCGGGGAGCAGGAACGGCATCGGATCGCGCCATGCAACGCCCTCGCCGCGCGGAGCGGGGAGAGGGACCGCTTCGCGCAGCGAAGCAGGGTGAGGGGTGCGAGGCGGGATCGTGGACCGCATGTCGTGTCTGGATGCTGGCGATTCCGTCGGCCCCTCATCCGCCTTCGGCACCTTCTCCCCGCAAGCGGGGAGAAGGAACGGCATCGCATCGCTCCATGCAACGCCCTCGCCCCGCGGAGCGGGGAGAGGGACCGCTTGGCGCAGCCAAGCAGGGTGAGGGGCGCGGCGTCTCGCCCGGCCCGCGGCCGCCCCGGTGCTATTCTCGCGTTCATTACGCGACAGGGGGTCGTGGAATGAGTGCAGACGCCGCGGGGCTGGAATCGGACCGCACGCCGGAGACCGGGATGGAACCGTCCGCCGCCGCGCTGACCGCGGAGGAATACGCGCTGTTCGAGAAGATCGGGCGCCCGCGGCTGGTGGCGGCCGGCGAAGCCCTGTTCCGCCGCGGCGACCTCGGCACCACCATGTACGTGATCGTGCAGGGCGACATCGACCTGGACTTCGGCGACGACCTGGTGCCCAAGCGCCTGGGCCGGCACCAGTTCTTCGGCGAACTCGGGCTGCTGATCGGCGACCACGCCCGCAGCGCCGATGCCGTCGCCGCCGGCAGCGCGGTGCTGCTGGAGCTGCGGCAGGAGGAATTCGAGCCGCTGGCCGAACGCGACCCGTCGCTGCTCGCGCATTTCCTGCGCCGCGCCATCGCCCGCGTGGTGCTCAACGAACAGAGCCTGATCGCGCGCCTGCGCCGCCGCAACGCCGACCTGCAATCCGCGCTCGACACCCTGCGCGCCACCACCCACCGCCTCAACCAGACCGAAGCGCTGACCCGCACCGACGAGCTCACCGGCCTCAACAACCGCCGCGGCTTCCAGCTGCAGCTCGAGCAGCGCCGCCGCAACGACGCGCTCGGCGGCTGCGGCCTGTTGCTGCTGGACTGCGACAGTTTCAAGGGCATCAACGACGAATACGGCCACCAGGTCGGCGACCGCGTGCTGCAGGGCGTGGCCAACATCCTGCGTTCGGCCGCCGGCCCCGGCGACATCGCCTGCCGCCTGGGCGGCGACGAGTTCTGCCTGCTGGTCGGCGCCGAGCATCGCGCCGGCATCCTGCGCATCGCCCAGTTCGTGATCGATACCGCGCAGGCGCTGCACAAGCTGCAGTCCTCGCCGCCGCAGATCGCCACGCTCAGCATCGGCGCCTGCCCGGTGGCCCTGGACCAGCGCTGGGAAGACTGGTACGCCAATGCCGACGCCGCGCTGTACCGCGCCAAGCGCCTGGGCGGCAACCGCGTCGAATGGCAGGACGACGCGCTGGCGCCGGTCTAGGCGCAGGCGTCGATTACGCCCATGCGCGCCGCCAACGACAGCATCGATCACGCCGCGCACGACGCCGACGCGTCCGCGCCGCTCGCCACGCCGCAGGTACGCACCCTGCTGCTCACCGACCTGTGCGATTCCACCACCCTGGTCGAGCGCCTCGGCGACAACGCCGCAGCGGAACTGTTCCGCGCCCACGACCGCCTGGTGCTGGAGCTGCAGCAGCGCTGGCACGGCCGCCTGATCGACCGTTCCGACGGCCTGCTGCTGCTGTTCGAGCGCGCCATCGACGGCCTCGGCTTCGCGCTGGACTACGCCCGCGGCCTGCGCGACCTCGGCGCGCGCGCCGAAGTCACCAAGGCCGGGGTGGAATTGCGCGCGCGCGCCGGGCTGCACGTCGGCGAGGTGCTGACCTGGCGCAACAGCGACGCCGCGGTCAACGTCGGCGCCAAGCCGCTGGAAGTCGAAGGCCTGGCCAAGCCGATGGCCGGGCGGCTGATGACGCTGGCGCGGCCCGGGCAGATCCTGCTCTCGGCCACCGCCGAACCGCTGGCGCATCGCGCCGCGCGCGAACTGGGCGAGCGCGGCGAGCAGCTCGTCTGGAAGCACTGGGGCCGCTGGCGCTTCAAGGGCGTGCCGCAGGCGCAGGAGATCTACGAAGTCGGCGAGCCCGGGATCGCTCCGCTGCACGCGCCGCAGCAGAACCGCGCCAAGGCCTGGCGCGACATCCCGTTGTGGCGGCGTCCCGCGGCGCTGGCGGCGGAACTGCTGCTGGTCGCCGGCCTGGTCGGCGGCGGCTGGTTCCTGACCCGCCCGCAGCCGGCGATCGCCTTCGGCGAGCGCGACTGGGTGGTGGTCGGCGACCTGCGCAACCTCACCGGCGACAAGCTGCTGGATGATTCGCTGGACCAGGCCTTCCGCCTCAGCCTTGCGCAGTCGCGCTACGTCAACGTGCTCAGCGACCTCAAGGTGCGCGAGACCCTGGGCAACATGCAGCGCAAGCCGGGCGTGCCGGTGGACCGCGCCCTGGGCTCGGAGATCGCCCTGCGCGACGGCGCCCGCGCGCTGCTGCTGCCGACGGTCGCCGAGGTCGGCGGCCGCTTGCGGGTGAGCGCGGAAGTGGTGGACCCGCGCACCCAGACCACGGTGTATGCGGTGTCCGCGGACGGCAAGGGCGTGGGATCCGCGCTGGCCTCGATCGACGACGTCACCGACCAGCTGCGCGAGAAACTCGGCGAAGCGCTGCAGGCCGTGCAGAAGACCTCGGTGCCGCTGCCCAACGTCGCCACGCCCAGCCTGGATGCGTTGAAGGCGTTCGCGGTGGCACGCAACGTGGCGAACACTACGCAGGATCGTGACCAAGCGTTGGGTTTGTACCGGCGCGCATTGCAACTCGACCCGCAGTTCGCGCTGGCGCATGCGGACATGGCGCGCATGCATGCTTCAATGGGTGAAGTGGCACGTGCCCGCGAGGAATGGCGAGAGGCGCTAGCGATTCCGCAACGTCTCTCGCCACAGGAAAAGCAGTCGGTCGCGCTGATGCTGATGCAGTACGACACGCCGAATTCGTATCTCCGCCAGGCGCGGGAATACTTGGCGCTGTACCCGGATGACTATCTGGTAATTGGTCGGATCGGTGAGATTCAGTGGCATCACTTGAATGATTTCGGTAAGGCTGAAAGCTGGTATCGGCGTGCGATGAGGCCTCAGTACGAGCGAACCGGGTTGACTCACTACAGAGTGGGTATCGCGCTGCTAGGACAAGAGCGTGTTGACGAAGCGTTGGTGGAATTCGCGCGTTCAAGAAGAGACGGTTTCAGTGGCGCTGGCGAACAATACGCACATGCCTACGACGCTCGCGGTCAACACACGCAATCCGATAAGGTTTATTTGGCGAGCGCAACAGGACGCAGCGGTTGGCATGGCGAGCCCGCGGTCGTCACCTGGATCGACCGGGGCCTGTGGCCACGTGCCGTGCAAGCGGCGCAGGCCTGGGCCACCAGGGTCGATGCCACGAACGATGGACTGGAATCGTTGCGTGCTCGCGCGGCGATCGCCACCGTGATTGTGTTTTCCGGCGAAGGAGATGCCATGCAGGCTCTGCGCGACTTGCTGGCAGCGATCGATGCGAAGGGTGCGGAAACCGACGCGGTCTATCCGCCGACCACGACCGAGCTGCGCCTGTATGCCGGATTGTTGGCCGCCCGCCGGGACGATGCCGCCGGCGTGGCCGAGGCGCTGCGACGCACGCAGGGCAGCCGCGAGGTTCGTGACTATCCGACCGTGGCCCAGTTGCAGCAGGTGGTCCTGGCCGAACAGGAACGCTTGGCCGGCAAGCCGCAGGCTGCCATCAAGCGCTTGGCGCCGATGGCGAAGCGCGACACCGCACTGGTGGCGGTGCACTGGGCGTTGATGCGCGCCGCGCGGGCGGCCGGAGACGAAGCAGTCGCCCGGACGCAATCTCGCTGGCTGGCTACCCACCGCGGACGCATCTTTGCCGAAAGCACCACGGTCGACGTGCTCCGTTTCTTCAATGCGGCGGTGTCGGCCGAAGCCTTGCGGGTCAGCAGCGAAAAAGAACCTGACGCCCGATAAAGAGTGGGCCACGAAACCGCATCGCGGCATCGTGGCCCTAGTCCGAGACCAGTACATGTCCAACCGCGGACATGGCAGTCAGTCCGCGCTGAAATCCTTGGCACAACCGAAATTGACTACCGCGTTCATGGTCTTTTCCAGCTTCGCGCGATCACGCACGATCTTCTCTTTGGGTGCGATTCTGTCCGTCGATTGCAATTGCATGCAGCCGCCCGCCGAGGTGGCGCCGGCCTCGACCTTGTAGCCGACCTTGGCCAGCGCAGCGTGCGCGTCCTTCTTGAACAGCCTGCGGAACTCGTTGTCGGTGGACAGCTTGTCCAGCAGCTTCTTGGTGACTTTCGGATCCAGTGCTGCGGGCGCCGGGCCCTTCTTGCTCGCCATACATTTCCCCTAAGGATTGGTTAAACGAACGAAGTACGACCGGCGATCACTGCTCCACGAATTCGACAGCAAGCATGAAACCGACAACAGAGTTGAGATTCTCTTGCAGCTTTGCGCGGTCGCGCGAGATTTGGGTCTTGGAGGCCAGTTGATCGGAGGTCTTGAGCTGAAGGCATAAAGCGGCGGTCAGCGCGTTGTCGTCGGGCGCATACCCGACTTCCACCAGCGCCGCGCCCGCATCAGCCTTGAAGCGCGCGCGGAATCCATCATCGCTGGACAGCAGATCCAGCAGCCGTTCGGCGGATTCGCGGCTCAAGGGGGCCGGCCCCACACGCTTCATATCCATCAGATGCTCCTTGATATGTATGACACAGGGTTTGCGGAAGTTGGCCTCAGGCCGACGGCCGCCCGATACTACGGGAATCGGTCGTGGCTACCAAACAGCCCGCATCCGCCGGTTGCCACCGGTGCCGCGGGCTTAGTTATCGGCAAGACACCAAGGAGTACGAGAGGATGCGAATACGGCGCTGCGCGGTGTTGTGGATGGAGCCGCGCGAGGTCGCGCATTTCGAGCTCGAGCGCCTGCTCGCCGGCGGGACCGGGGTGGTCAGCCGGATGCAGTGGTTCGCGCATGCGCCGCAGTTGCCGGCAGCGGTCGAAGTCGATGCCGGTGACGTCGCCCTGCTCGGCGCCCTGAGTCCGTCGGACTGGGTGCCGGCCGCGCCATTGCGCCAGGCGCATGGGGCGGCACGGGTGCGGCGCTTGCTGCAGGCCGGGCTGCTGGTCGGCAGCACCCGACCCTGGGCCGCACGGCGCGAGGCCGACGAGCGGTTCCGCGACCAGCACTGGCATGGACTGGCCGCGGCCTGGCATGCCGCGTCGCGCTGGGGCGGCATCGACGCCGCCGGCGAAGTGGAGGAGGCCGGGTTGCTGACCGCCGAAGGATTGCGCGAGGCCTACGGCGTGCCACCGCCGATGCTGCACGAGCGCGGCGATGGGCAAGGACTGGTGCCGCTGGAACTTGCGCGACGCTCGGCCTTCGACGGGATCCTCGATGCACGCGCAACCTGCCGCAATTTCGACGCCGGCGCATGGCTGCCGATCGCGCAGCTGGCGCAGGTGCTGGAACGCACGTTCGCCGCGCGCGGCCAGGTGCATGGCGCCGAGGATTTCGACGTGCTGAAGAAGACCAGCCCGTCGGGCGGCGCGCTGCACCCCACCGAGTGTTACCTGATCGCGCGCCGGGTCGAGGGGCTGGCGCGCGGCCTGTACCACTATCGTCCCGCCAACCACGCCTTGCAGCCACTGCCGCTGGACGCCGCGTCGGTCCTCGCCGATGCCGGCCGGCATGCCGACGCACGCGACATGGACGCGCTGGATTTCCTGGCCTGGATCGCGGTCGGCGGCCAGCAATGGTTCGCCGACGCGCATGCGCTGTGCGTGCTGGCGCCGCGCTTCCAGCGCAACTTCTGGAAGTACCGCAACCACCCCAAGGCCTACCGCGTCTGCATCCTCGACATCGGCCACCTGTCGCAGACCTTGCTGCTCAGCGCCACCGAGCTTGGGGTGGGCAGTTACGTCACCGCCGCGATCAACGAGGCCGACATCGAGCGCGCGTTCGGTTTGAGCCACTGGATCGACGGCCCGCTGGCGGTCTGCGGCCTCGGGATCCGCGCGGATGCAATGGCAACCTACGAACTGGACCCCAACCGCAAGGTCTGGCCGCGGAAATAAGGCAGCCCATGGTAGGAGCGGCTTCAGCCGCGACGCTTTTCGAGCCGCAAGCGAAACCCGGGTTTTCGAGGGACCCGCTGCGGGAGCGACGGCAGTCGCGACGGCCGGGCGAAGAGTCGTCGTGACTGTCGTCGCCCAACGCGAGGTGCCGTGTGGGCGCTGGCGAGGCGGTCGCGGCTGAAGCCGCTCCTACAGGAAGGCGCGCGTGCTGCTCAGCCGCTGATCAGGCGCTCGCCGACGCCGGTGAACTTCAGGCCGATGCGGGTGACGCGGTCGTCGCGGACTTCGCGCACCACCAGCACCGCGCGGCCGATCGCGAGCCGGTCGCCGACCTGCGGCAGCGCGTCGAAACGCTCGTCGAACAGCTGCGCCGCGGTGGCGCGGGCGATGCGCGCGGGCATCGGCAGGCCGTAGAACTTCGCCAGTTCGCCCAGCGGTACGTCGCCGGGCAGGGTGAAGCTGCCGAAGGTGTCCTGCTCGGCTTCGCGCGCGTCGCGGCCGTCGGCGAACAGCCAGTCCAGCCGCGGCGCCTGGCCGCCGGGGGCGACGAAGTAGGCGTAGTCGTGGGCGGCGAAAGCGCCGCATTCGTCCGGCAGCAGCACCTCGCCGCCGCGCACCACCATCGCCAGCCGCACCCGCCCGGGTAGTTGCACGCCCTGCAGGGCGGCACTGCCGGGGGCGATGCGGTAGCCGATCATGTCGTATTCCAGCTGCCCGGGCAGGTCGAGCTGGATGCGCCGCGTGTCGGGATCGGCGCGCGGCACCGCGACTCCGAGCCAGTGCGCGGCGCGCGCCAGCGTCCAGCCCTGCACCAGCAACGACACCAGCACCACCACGAAGGCGACGTTGAAGTACAGCCAGGCATTCGGCAGGCCGGCCAGCAGCGGGATCGACGCCAGGAAGATGCCGACCGCGCCGCGCAGGCCGGTCCAGGATATGAAGGCGATCTCGGCCGGGCGGTAGCGGAACGGCAGCAGGCACAGCAGCACCGCCGCCGGCCGCGCCACCAGCATCAGGAACGTGGCCACCCCCAGCGCCGGCCACAGGATCGGCCAAAGGGCATGCGGCGCGGCCAGCAACCCCAGCAGCAGGAACATCACCAGCTGCGCGAACCAGGTCACCGCATCCTGCAGCGACATCACCTGGTTGCGCGCGCGCAAAGGGCGGTTGGCGACCACGATGCCCGCCAGGTACACGGCGAGGTAACCGCTGCCCTCGAGCAGGTCGGTGATCGCGAACAGCGTCAGCGCGCCGGCCAGCGCCAGCCAAGGATGCAGGCCCGAGGGCAGGTCGAAGCGATTGAGCGCGGCCACCAGCAGGCGGCCGCCGAAATAGCCCATCGCCAGGCCCAGGCCGCCGGCCCAGAGCATGTGCAGTGCGATCGCCGGGATGCCGCCCTCGTGCCGGCCGGCCAGCCAGGTGGTCAGGGCGATGGTCAGGAACACCGCGACCGGATCGTTGCTGCCGGACTCGATTTCCAGGGTGGCGCCGGTGCGCCGCTCCAGGTGCAGGCCGCCGGCGCGCAGCAGGAAGAACACCGCGGCCGCGTCGGTGGAGGCGACGATGGTGCCGAGCAGCATCGATTCCAGCGGCGGCAGGTCGAGCAGCTTCGATGCCGCCAGTGCGGTCAGCCCGGCGGTGACCAGCACCCCGAGGCTGGCCAGCAGTACCGCCGGCGCGACGCTGCCGCGCACCTGCACCGCGCGCGTGCGCAGGCCGCCGTCGAACAGGATGATCGCCAGCGACAGCGAGCCGACCATGTAGGTGAAGCGGGTGTCGGCGTAGCGGATGCCACCCGGACCGTCGACCCCGAGCGCCAGGCCGAGCAGCAGGAACACCAGCAGCAGCGGCGCACCGAAGCGCCGCGCCAGCAGCGACGAGGCGATGCCCGCCAGGATCAGCAGCGCGAACCCCAGCAGGCGCAGGTCGATGGCGTGCAGGCTCTCCAGGCGCGGGCTCCGGGGTGGCGGTTTTCCAGTCTAGCGCGCGGCCCGAGGCGACCCGATGACGGCAGTGCGCACGTCCCTGCAGGAGCGGCTTCAGCCGCGAGCCTTTTGCTGGTGGCGCGGCGAGGTGGGGAAAGGTCGCGGCTGAAGCCGCTCCTATAAAGGCCGCTCCTGCATAGAGCCGCAGCTACATGGAGCCGCACCTGAAAGATGCGGCGGCGGCGTTGCCGCACGCTGCGCTGCGCGTCGCCGAAACTGACGCTCAGGCGACCTGCTGCACCTGCCCGCGGTCGATGCGGCGATAACCCAGCGCTTCGGCCAGGTGCGCGCTGGCGAT
>JAKFDF010000053.1:0-2615 GCA_036676275.1 Lysobacter sp. | reverse complement strand
GCTGAAGCAGCGCAAGTTGCGGCTGTGCCGGCAATTGTTCGCCGGCAAGATGACGCTGGCCGACGCGGTGCGTTTCGAGCCGCTGTTCGACGCCGGCGTGATCGCGCCGCCGCGCTGGCTGCCGGCCTGGCTGTCGCGCGCCAACGGCCTGGCCGGGATGCTGGCGTTCTCGCTGTTCGCCAACCGCATCCGCCTGGACGCGCTGGCCGACGGCCCGCCGTTGCTGGCCCGCGACCTGTAGGAGCGGCTTCAGCCGCGACAGCTCGCGTGGTCGCGATGCAGGCAGTCGCAACAGCTGGCAAGTGCGCTCCGGCCCGCGCGGCGCAACAAGGCGATCCGCAGGCGGACTTCCGTCCCCCGTGCTGTCGCGGCTGAAGCCGCTCCTACATTTCGCCTCAATGGATCATGGCGGTGGCACCAACCGGCCGTCCGCGGCGATCACCGCATCGGCGGGCGCGTCGGCGGCGACCAGCCGTACGCGCTCGCCGATGGGCACGCCGCGATAGCTCGGGATCTGGTGCGTCAGCCGCGCGAAGATCCAGGCATCGGCGTCGGGCGCCGGGCGCAGCCGCAGCGGCTGGTCGCCACCCGACCCGGACGCATGCGCCGCGACCGCCTCGGCCAGCGCCGGCGAGAACACCGCCTGCACCTGGCCGACGTGGCGCATCGTCCGCATCACGTTGGCGCCATGCCACAGGCATAGCAGCGCGCACACCGCGATCACGCCGCGGCCCCAGCGCGGCGCGCGCGGCCAGGCCGCCGCGACCGCCATCGCGGTGACCGCGGCGAAGCCGTAGCCGTAGTGGTTCCAGCTGCTGCCCAGCGGCAGCACCGGCGCCAGCGCGGCGATGCCGCCGAGCAGGAAGATCGCGGCAATGCGCGGGCTGCCGCGCCACAGCGCCGCCAGCAGCGCCAGCCACAACAGCCCGGCCACGACGATCCGGCTGCCGATGCCGCGCGCCAGCATCGTGAAGGCCTCGAACACGTTCGGCAGCAACGCGAACAACTGGTATTCGACCCAGCGCAGCGGCACGTGCGCCGCGCTCAGCGCGTACTGCGCGCCCTCGCGCGGCGCGTGCAGCAGCACGCCGATGCGCAGGGCCAGATAAAGGGCAACCACCGCGCCCGCCGCCAGCGTCGCCGCGGCCCAGTGGCGCTTGCGGCCGTCGAACCACCACGCCAGCGCCAGCAGCAGCGGGATCGCCGCCGCCGCTTCCTTGGCCAGCAGCCCGATCGCGGTGAACGCGGCCGCGGCCGTCGCCGCGACGATGGCCCGCGGCCAGCGCGTCGCCACCAGCCCCGCCAGCAACGCGCAGCTCAGCCACGCCAGGTCGCCGATCGTGCCGACCCAGCCGTGCACGTAGGCCGCGAACGGCCCCAGCGCGAATACCAGCGCAGCCACGATCGCCGGCGCCGTCGCCACGCCCAGGCGCCGCGCCAGCGCGCACAGCAGCGCCGCGTTGCCGGCGCCCCAGGCCACCAGCACCAGGTGGAACGCCTGCGGCTGCGCGAACAGCTGCCGCGACAGCCACAGCCACAGGTTGAAGGTCAGCGGCCGGTACTGGAACGCACCGATCGCGGTCCACGACGACCAGCGGATCGGCCCGTCGCTGCCGGCGAACGCCGCCCACTGCAACTCGTCGTGGCTGAAATAGCCCGGATTGGCCAGCAGCGGCCATTGCCCCAGCAGCGCCAGCGCGAACACCGCCAGCGGCGCCCAGCGCGCCAATGCCGGCGATTGCCGCCAACTCCCCGTGGTTCCCGCCATGCCGCCTCCGCCGCACAAACGCGCATTCTGCGCGATCGGCAACGATGGCCGCCATCGCGGGTTTTCGTTCGGGCATTGCTTGCGCCCGGCCCCTCACCCTGCCGCGCTACGCGCGGCTGTCCCTCTCCCCGCAAGCGGGGAGAGGGTAGTGCCATTCCTTCTCCCGGCAAACGGGGCGAGGGCAAATGCTGTTCCTTCTCCCCGCTTGCGGGGAGAAGGTGCCGAAGGCGGATGAGGGGCCGCTGTGCAGCGGCCCGCCGGCGCGCCGCCGGAAGCGGCTAGAATCGAAAGCCCGCCCGTGGCCCGCGATCCGATGTCCGACACGCCTTCTTCCAGTTCCCCCGGCACGCCGACTTCCGGCTCGCTGCCCGCGAGCCCGGCCAACCCGAGCGAGAACTTCCAGCAGGCGGCGCTCGACTACCACCGCTTTTCGCCGCCGGGCAAGATCAAGGTCGTCGCCACCAAGCCGATGGTCACCCAGCGCGACCTCGCGCTGGCGTACTCGCCGGGCGTGGCCTACGCCTGCGAGGCGATCGTCGCCGACCCCAACGCCGCCAGCGAACTCACCGCGCGCGGCAACCTGGTGGCGGTGATCACCAACGGCACCGCGGTGCTGGGACTGGGCGACATCGGCCCCCTGGCTGGTAAACCAGTCATGGAAGGCAAGGGCATCCTGTTCCAGAAGTTCGCCGGCATCGACGTGTTCGACATCGAGTTGAACGAACGCGATCCCGACAAGCTGGTCGAGATCATCGCCGCGATGGAGCCGACCTTCGGCGGCATCAACCTCGAGGACATCAAGGCGCCGGAATGCTTCATCGTCGAGCGCAAGCTGCGCGAGCGGATG
>JAKFDF010000052.1:0-1848 GCA_036676275.1 Lysobacter sp. | reverse complement strand
GCCCAGTTCCTCGGCCAGCGCCTCGGACACCGCCCAGCCCTGCTCGCCCAGCGCCGCCAGGGTGCCGGCGGCGCCGCCGAATTGCAGCACCAGCAGGCGCGGCTTGAGTTCGCTCAGGCGCTGACGGTGGCGGCTGACGGCGCCGAGCACGCCGGCCAGCTTCATACCCAGGGTCACCGGGGTGGCGTGCTGCAGCCAGGTACGCCCGGGCAGTACGGTATCGGCATGGCGTTCGGCTTGCAGGGCGAGGATCTGACCAAGTTGCGCCAGATCGGCTTCGAGCAGTTCGATGGCCTGACGCAATTGCAGCACCAGACCGCTGTCCATCGCATCCTGGCTGGTGGCGCCGAGGTGCAGATAGCGTTCGGCCTCGGCGTCCTGGGCGGCGATACGCGTGCCCAGCGCCTTGACCAGGGGAATCGCCGAATTGCCGGCCGTGGCGATGGCGCTGGCCAGGACCGCAGGATCATAGAGGTCGGCCGTACAGGCGGCTTCTATCGACGTCACCGCCGTTTGCGGGATCAGGCCGACACTGGCTTCGGCACGGGCCAGGGCCGCTTCGAAATCGAGCATGCCCTGCAGGCGGCCAGCGTCGCAGAACACCTGACGCATGGCGGGGCTGGTGAAGTAGCGGTCGAACAGTTGGTTGCTCACGAGAGGTTCGTCCCAAAAGGCGCTTGCATTACAGCCTAGGTTCGCAGCACTGGGGTGGCGAATCCAGCACCGACTGTGTGGGAGGGGCTTTAGCCGCGAACGCTATTGCGGTCTGTCGCGGCTAAAGCCCCTCCCACGGGTCAGTGTCAATCAGACCCGCTCGATCGCCAGCGCCAGGCCCTGGCCGACGCCGACGCACATGGTCGCCAGGCCGCGCTTGCCGGCGGACTTCTCCAACTGGTGCAGCGCGGTCAGCACCAGGCGCGCGCCGCTCATGCCCAGCGGATGGCCGAGGGCGATGGCGCCGCCGTTCGGGTTGACCTGGGGCGCGTCGTCGGCCAGGCCGAGGTCGCGGGTGACGGCCAAACCCTGAGCGGCAAAGGCTTCGTTGAGTTCGATCACGTCGAAATCGGTGACCTGCAGGTCCAGGCGCTCGCAGAGCTTGCGCACCGCCGGCACCGGGCCGTAGCCCATGATGCGCGGCGCCACCCCGGCGCTGGCCATGCCCAGCACCCGGGCACGCGGCGTCAAACCGTGCTTTTTCACCGCCTCGGCAGAGGCCAGGATCAGCGCCGCGGCGCCGTCGTTGACCCCCGAGGCGTTGCCGGCGGTGACGGTCTTGTCCGGGCCGTTGACCGGCTTGAGCTTGCTCAGCGTTTCCAGGGTGGTCTCCGGGCGCAGGTGCTCGTCCTGGTCGATGATGGTATCGCCCTTCTTGCCCTTGATGGTCACCGGGACGATCTCCTCGGCGAAGAAGCTGGCGGCCTGGGCGGCGGCGGCGCGCTGCTGGCTGCGCAAGGCGAAGGCATCCTGATCGGCGCGGCTGATCCGGTAGTCGTCGGCGACGTTGTCGGCGGTCTGCGGCATGGCGTCGACGCCGTACTGGGCCTTCATCAACGGGTTGATAAAGCGCCAACCAATCGTCGTATCCTCGATTTTCTGGTTGCGCCCATAGGCCGTGTCGGCCTTGCCCATCACATAGGGCGCACGCGACATCGACTCGACGCCGCCGGCGATGGCCAGCTCCATCTCGCCGCTGGCAATGGCGCGGAAGGCCGTGCCGACCGCGTCCATGCCCGAGGCGCACAGGCGGTTGAGGGTCACCCCTGGTACGCTGTCCGGCAGGCCGGCCAGCAGCAGCGCCATGCGCGCCACGTTGCGGTTGTCTTCGCCGGCCTGGTTGGCGCAGCCCAT
>JAKFDF010000051.1:0-9498 GCA_036676275.1 Lysobacter sp. | reverse complement strand
CGGCCGTCGCCATCGCGATAGGCCGCGCCGCCTGCGGTCCCGAGCCCGAGCACGGACACGCGATAACCGTCGCGCGCCGCCGATGCCGCGGCGCCGCGCGCCGCCGCATCGGCATGGTCGGTGAGCAGCAGGATGTCGCCATGGTCGAACCCGGCCTGGTGCAGCAACCGCGCCGAGCGTTCGATGGCGCGATCGGCGCGGCTGCCGTCGAGCGGCTGGCCGTACGTGGGCATGATGTCCGGCGCCAGCGCATCCAGGAACAGTGCAACGTTGCCGGCATCGTCCGTCAGCGGCGCGACGGTGTAGGCATCGTCGGCGAAGGCGACCAGTCCGATCTGCCCGCCGGCGCGCTCGCGCAGCAGCGTCGCCAGCTTGGCCCGCGCCTGCGCCAGCCGCGAGGGCGGCAGGTCGCTGGCGAGGGTGGCGCTCGACAGGTCCAGCGCGACCACCAGCGGCGCTCTGCTCTGCCACAACGGTTGCTCCACGCGCTGCCATGACGGCCCGGCCAGGGCGCAGACCGCCAGCGTTGCGCCGAGCAGGCCGAGCCACAGCGCACGGTTCGCCCTTGCGCCGGAACGGGCTTCGAGCAGGTACGGCAGCAGGTGCGGATCGACCGCGTCGCGCCAGGCGCTCTGCCGCCTGCGGCGGCGCCGCCACCACCATGCCAACAGCGGCAATGCCAGCAATGCCAGCAGCCAGTGCGGGCGCAGGAAATGCAGCGCGGAGAGGCTGGCCGCCGCCGCGGCGAGCGAATCGATGCTCATGCGCGCCCCCGCCGTGGAGCGGCGAACGCGAGCAGGCCGATCGCCAGCGCGGCGGACAATGGCCATGGGTAGCGCTCGATGCGGGGACGCACCCGCTGGCCTTCGCGCTGCACCGGCTCCAGGCGATCGATCTCGGCGTAGATGCCGGCGAGCTGTTCGGTATCGCGGGCGCGGAATTCCCTGCCGCCGGTGAGTTGCGCGATGCGCTTGAGCGTGGCTTCGTCGATGTCCTCGCCGCCACCGGGCAACTGGATCGGCAGGCCGAACACCGAGATGCCGCCGCCGCTGCCACCGAAGGCGATGGCATGGATGCGCACGCCGTTGTCGCGCGCCAGTTCGGCGGCCTTGATCGGATCGAGCAGGCCGGCGGTGTTGACGCCATCGGTCAACAGGATCAACACGCGCTGCTGCGCCGGTTGCCGGCCGAGGCGCTTGACCGCCAGGCCGATCGCATCGCCGATCGCGGTTTCGCGTCCGGCCAGGCCGACCACGCTGTCGTCGAGCTGCTGGCGCACCGAATCCAGGTCCAGGGTCATCGGCGTCAACGCATACGCCTTCTGCCCGAACACGATCAGGCCGACGCGATCGCCTTCGCGGCGATCCAGGAAATCGGCCAGCACCGCCTTGGCCGCGGTCAGCCGGTCGACGAGGCCGCCGCCGAGCGCCATGTCCTCGTCGCTCATGCTGCCGGACAGGTCGACCGCCAGCATCAGGTCGCGGCCGGCCTGCGGTGGCGCCACCGGCGCACCGAGCTGTTGCGGCCGCGCCGCGGCCACGCACAGCAGCGCCCACGCCAGCCATGCCAGCACGCCGACGCCGCCGCCACGCGCATGCCCGGAAGTACCGGCGATCGCATCCAGGCGCGCGCCGTACGGCACCTTCAGCGCCGCGGCGGCGCTGCGCGCAGGTGGCAGCAGCCTGCGCAACAGCCACGGCAGCGGCAAGGCCAGCAGCAGCCATGGCCAGGCGAAACCGTCGAACGGCAATGACGACCACATCACGCCTGCATCCAGCTGAGGAAGCGTGCGCGGGTAACTGCATGCAGGTCGGCGACTTCCTGTGCGCTGATATCTGGTCGATACACACCCTCGCGCAACGCAGCACCTACGCCTGCGCTAAACATCGGCACCGACAGGCCATGATCGAGAAATCGGAGCCAATCGTCTCCGATGAGTTTGTCCGCGGCCGGATCGATCCGTCGCGATGCGCGCCGCAGCAAGTCGGACATTGCCGCTAGCTTGGCAGCCGGCGTATTCGCGGCAGCGATGCTGTCATCGAACAACCGCTGCAAGGCACGCCGACGCCTGCGTCGTCGCCAAGCCAGCGTAACGACGATCAACACTGCGAGCAGAATCAGTCCCGCCAATAACCACCAACCGAACGCCGGCGGCCACCACGGCGGAGCCGGCGGCTGGTGGATGTCGCGCAAGACCAGCGTGGGGTCGGACTGCAGCATCATCGGGTCATGCCGCCCGCGGCCGGCCCAGCAACGGCAGCCAGGATTCGCTCGGCGCTTCGCTCGACAGCATCTGGACGCGCACCCCGCGGGCGGGCAACTGCTCCAGCGCGGCCTCCAGCGGCGCGACGAAGGCGCTGCGCCAGCGTTGGCGTGGCGCAGCGGCCGCCAGGTCCAGTTCGACGCGATGGCCGGCGGCCTGGAACGGCAGGTTGGCCTGCGGCGGGTCCCGTTCCAGCGGATCGCTGAGCAGCAGCACGATCACTTCGTTGTGCATCGCCAGCGCCGGCCAACGCTCCGGCGGCAGTGCCGCGATGCTGGCCGGATCGGCGAGCACGACCAGGCGCGAGCCCGGCCGCAGCAGGCGGCGCGCATGGTCGAGCGCGACCCCGAGGCCGAGGTCGTCGCCGGGTGGCTGGCGATACCAGCGCACCAGCGCGTCGAGTACGCGCAGCGCGCCGCGCGGACCGGCGGCGGGCGCGATCGGCGCTTCGCTGGCGCTACCTCGCAAGGCGGCGATGCGATCGCCGTCGCGCACCGCGGCCCACGCCGCGACCGCGCCGGCACGCGCGGCCTGCACCGACTTGAAGCGCACTCGGGTGCCGAAATAGAGCGCCGGTGCGGTGTCGGCGACCACCAGCGTCAAGCGTTCGCGTTCGGCCTGGAACAGCTTGGTGTGCGGCTTGCCGCTGCGCGCGGTGAGGCGCCAATCGATATGGCGGGCATCGTCGCCGATCGCGTACTCGCGCGACTCGGCGTATTCCATGCCACGCCCGCGCAACGGCGACAGCGCCTGGCCACTGACGCCGAGGCGCCCGCGCCGCGGCGGTCGCCGGCCCTGCGCGGCGGCGCGCAGGGCGACCAGTTCGGCCAGCGTCGGCGTGATGCCGGATACCGGACTCCCGGCCGATGGACCGGCATCCACCGCACCCGGCGCCACCGATGCATTGGCGCCTCGCTCCTCCGATCCGCTTCTACCCATCACCGATCACCCATCCCGGCCCATCAAGGCAGCGGCACCTTGTCGAGCAGCGCGGCGACCAGTTTCTCGCCATCCCAGCCTTCGGCCGTGGCCTCGTAGCTCGGCAGCACCCGATGGCGAAGCACGTCGGGCGCGACCGCGCGGATGTCCTCGGGGGTGACGTAGTCGCGTCCCGCCAGCCATGCTCGGGCCCGCGCGCAACGCTCCAGCGCGATCGAACCGCGCGGGCTCGCGCCCCAGGCGATGCGGCGGGCGAGGTCTGCGTCATAGCGCGCGGCATCGCGCGACGCCAGCACCAGTTCCACCAGGTAACGCTCCAGCTGCGGCGCCACATGCAGGTCCAGGACCGCCGCGCGCGCGGCGAACACGTCGGCCAGCGGCAGCCTCGCAGGGGCGATCGCGGCAGGCTGGAGCGCATCGCGCGCGCGTTCGCGTGCCAGGCGCAGGATCTCGGTTTCGGCCGCAGCCTCGGGGTAACCGATCCGCACGTACATCAGGAAGCGGTCGAGTTGCGCTTCGGGCAGCGGGAAAGTGCCTTCCTGTTCGATCGGGTTCTGGGTCGCCATCACCAGGAACAGTTGCGGCAACGGATAGGTGTGGCGACCGACGGTCACCTGGCGCTCGCCCATCGCCTCCAGCAGCGCCGACTGCACCTTGGCCGGGGCGCGGTTGATCTCGTCGGCCAGCAGCACCGGATGGAAGATCGGGCCGGGCTGGAATTCGAAGCGCCCGTCCTGCGGGCGCCAGACCTCGGTGCCGGTGAGGTCGGCCGGCAACAGGTCGGGGGTGAACTGGACGCGGGCGAAATCCGCCTCCAGGCGCGCGGCCAGTGCACGGATCGCACTGGTCTTGGCCAGTCCGGGCGCGCCCTCGACCAGCAGGTGGCCGTCGGCGAGCAACGCGATCAGCAGGCGCTCGATCAACCCGGCCTGGCCGACGATCTCGGTGCCCAGGTCGTCGCGCAGCGCGCGGAAGGCGTCATGGAGTCGGGAAGTGTCGTCGCTGCGGCTGTCCATCGCGGTCCGGTCGTGCGGCGCGAGGCGCGCCGGAGCCAAGTTTGACCGATGCGTGGCGGCTTGGTTCAGCGCCCGCGCCGCGCGTTCAGGACGGCGCCAGCGAGCTGCCCTTGAACGACGAAGGGGCCCAACGGCCCCTTCGTCCCAATCGACGGCTGCTTCAGAGTGCCGGGCGTTGCGCGACGCGCAGCACCTTCGGCGTCACCATGATCAGCAGCTCGGCCTTGCTCTTGTCGCGGCCACGCTTCTTGAACAGGTTGCCGATGACCGGGATGTCGGCCAGGAACGGCACCTTGGACATGCTCTGCTGGTCCTTGAACTCGTAGACGCCGCCGATCACCACGGTCTGGCCGTCCTCCATCAGCACGGCGGTATCGACCGAGCGCTTGGCGATGCGCGGCACCTGGCCGACGCCGGTATCGACGAAGCCGGCGACCTCGTCCTTCTTGACGTTCATGTTCAGGAACACGCGGCCGTCGTTGGTGATCGTCGGGGTGACCTTGAGCTCCAGCACCGCGTCCTTGAACTGCACCTGCGGCACCTGGGTGCCGCCGGCGGTACCGGCGCCGGTCAGGGTCAGGTAGCCGATTTCCTCGCCCTGCGTGATCGTCGCTTCCTTCTGGTTGCTGGTGACGATGCGCGGGTTGGAGATCACCTCGCCACGACCTTCGGTCTGCAGCGCCGACAGCTCGATGTCGAGCGCGTAACCGGCGTTGAGGATCGAAAGCGCCAGCGAGCCCGCCGTGCTTGCGGCCGGGAAGTTGGTCATCAGGCCACGCAGGATGGTCGGCACGACCGGGGTCGGCGCCACGGGTTCGGGCCCCGTCATTCCGCCGGCAACCCACGCGTCATGCGCGGAGTTGTACTGCTGCTGCGCGGTGAAGTTGGCCAGGTCGGATTTGACGACCTCGTTCTGGTTCTTGATGTTGTTGTCGATGCTGTTGCTGTAGAAGGCGTGGTCCTGGGTGCCGGTGATGCCGAACTTGGCGCCCAGTTCGCGTGCGAACGATTCATTGGCGATCACGATCCGCGCTTCGATCACCACCTGGTCGACCGGCTTGTCGAGGGTCTGCACCAGCTCCTTGATCGCGGCCACGCGTTGCGGGATATCGATCACCAGCAGGGTATTGGTGCGGCGGTCGAAGCTGATGCTGCCACGCGGCGACAGGAACCCGCGGCTCTGGCCAGCGGCGCCACCGGCCGCACCGCCGCCACCGCCGCTGCCGCCCTTGGCTTCGTCGGTCAGCAGCTTGGCCAGGTCCTCGGCGTTGCCGTAGCTGATCGGGATGTATTCGGTGACCATCTCGACGCGGTTCTCGATCGCGATGCGCGCGTCCTGCTTGTCCTGTTCGTACTTGGCGATCTCGGACTGCGGGGCCACCCACACCACGTTGCCGCTGCGGCGCTGGTCCAGGCCCTTGGCCTGCAGCACGATGTCCAGCGCCTGGTCCCACGGCACGTTGATCAGGCGCAGGGTGACGTTGCCGGTGACCGAGTCGGAGGCGACGATGTTGAGGTTCGACTCCTCGGCGATCAGTTGCAGCACGGTGCGCACGGGCACGTCCTGGAAGTTGAACGTCACCGGGCGGCCGCTGTAGGCACGCGCGGTGGAGCTGGACGTGGTGGCGCCCATCGCGGTGGTGGCGCCGACCGCGCGCGCCGGCGCTGCGGCGCGCGGCACGATCTCGACGATGTAGTCGCGCCCGGTCTGGTAGGCCAGCGACTCGAACGGGCCATTGGTGCTCAGCACCAGCCGGGTGCCGTTGCCTGCCCGGTTGGCGTTGATCCGCTGCACCGGGGTGGCGAAGTCGGTGACGTCGAGCGGCTTCTGCAACGAGGCGGGCAGCGAGGCGTTGCCGACATCGACCACCACCGACGAGCCCTGGTTGCGCAGGTCCGGGGCGGCGCCGTCGCCGCTGAAACGCAGGATCAGCTTGCCGGAGCCGCCATCGCCGCGCTTGAAGTCGATGTTGGACACGGTCAGCGCGCCAGGCACCTGCCTGGCGGGGTCGACCGCGACCGGCGCCGCGCTCTGCGCGACGGCTGCCAGCGCTGGTGCGCTGGCCGGTCGTGGTGTCGCCTGGACACCTCCCAGTGCCGCGAGCAATCCCGCGGCCAGGCCGAACATGGCGGCCCGCGAAGGCAGGGGGCGCCGGGCAGGCCGGCTTGTGGCTTTGAATTCGGTCATCGTCCTATCCCCCAATCATTGATCTTCGAGCGCGATCGACGCCGGCCGTTCCAGCCAGCCGCCTGCGCCGTCCGGCACCAGTTCGACCAGTTCGATCCGGTCGTCGAACACCGCGGTCACGCGGCCATCGTTCTGCCCCAGGTAGACGCCGGGACGCACGCGGTAGGTCACCTTGTCCGGCGCCATCACCAGCGCCACCAGCCCGGCGCCATTGCCGATGGTGCCGACCATGTCGAGGCTGTCGAGCGGGAACTGTTCCAGCGTCTGCTTGCGACGATTCGGATCCGGGCGCGGGCCGCTGCCGTTGCTCTGGTCGCTGAAGGCATTGCTGAAGGGATCGCGCAGGCTCTGGGCCGCGTACTCGAAGGTCTCGAACTGCTGCATCACCGGCAGCGGATCCAGCGGCGGCGCCGGGCGGTTCTTGACCTCGGCGACCCACTTTTCGAGGTTCGGGGCGTCGCCCGGCGTGCTGGTCACGCTGCGGCCGCAGGCGCCGAGCAATGCGGCAAGGAGCAGCAGCAGGACGACCTGGGCAAGGCGCGGAACCGCGTTGAACGGATGCTCGTGCATGTCAGCGCCCCCCCTTCCCGGCCGTGGCCTTTTCCTGCTCGGCGGCTTCTTCCTCGTCCAGGTAGCGGTAGGTCTTGACCGTACCGGCCAGCTCCAGCGGGATGTCGGCGCGAATGCCGCCGGCGCTCTTGTTCTTGGGCTGCAGGGAGATGTCGTGCATGGTCAGGATCACCACGCGCGGCAGCGAAGCCACGCCGCTGACGAAGGCTCCGAACTGGTGGTAGGTGCCCACCATGCGCAGCGCGATCGGCTTCTCGGCGTAGAACTCCTTCGGCGTCTCCGGGCCCGGCTGGAACAGCTCGTTGGAAAGCCCGGTGGCGAGCGCGGTCTGCGAAATGTCGACGATCAGGTCGGGCATCTCGGTCTTGCTCGGCAGTTGCCGCAGCATCTGCTGCAGCTGCTGTTCCATCTGCGCCAGCTGGAGCTTCAGCGGCTCGAGGTTGGCCGCCCGCCCCTGCTTGGTCTCGAACTCGGCGCGCAGGTCGGTCTCCTGGCGTTCCAGGCCTTCGAGCTCGCTGCTCTTGTCGCGGATGAACAGCCACCACAGCAGGCCGAAGATCACCAGGCCGACGAGCACGCAGAAGCCGATCTTGTATTCACGCGGCCAGGAGCCGGTGTTGTTGAAGCTGAGGTCCTTCAGGGCCATCTTTTTCTGGCTCACGACGCGGCTCCTCCCTGTGCGGGCGCGGCCGGCGCCGGAGTTGCGGGCGCCGGTGCTGCCGGCGTCGGCGCGATGGGCGCGGCGGCATCGCCGGCGGGCGTGGTGGTTGCGCCCGGCGCGGCGACCGCGGCCGGGGCATCGGGCACGCCATCGCCGTCGGTGTCCTTGGGCGCGTTCGGGTTGGCCAGCATCACGCTGAGGGTGAAGGTATAGGGCAGGCCCGGTTCGCCGGCCTTGGCCTCGATGATCGACAGGTCGGGCCTGGTCATCCAGCCGGAGCCTTCCAGGTTGCGCATGTAGGTGCTGACCCGGGCGTTGGACTGCGAGCGGCCGGTGAGCGTCAGCTTGTCGCCTTCCTGCTTGATCGAGGTCAGGGTCACGCCATCGGGGATGGTGCGCACCAGCGAATCGAACAGGTGCACCATCTGCGAGCGGTTGGCCTGCAGTTGCTCGATCACTTCCTTGCGCGCCAGCAGCTTGGCCTTCTTCTTGTCGAGCTCCTCGATCTCCTTGATCTGCTTGTCGACCTGCGTGATCTGGTCCTTGAGGTAGGCGTTGCGCTCGTTCTCGCCGCTGATCTGGTTGTTGTAATAGGTGTTGACCAGGAACCAGAGCACCACGCCGGCCAGCGCCGCCAGGCCCAGCATGGTGACGAATTCCTTCTGGCGCAGCTTGCGCCGTTCGGCGCGCCACGGGAGGAGATTGATCCGTGCCATCAGTCGAAGCTCCTCAGGGCCAGGCCGGCGGCGATCATCAGGGCAGGCGCGTCCTGCGCCAGCGCATGCGCCTGCACGCGCGGACCGAGGGTCATCTGCGCCAGCGGGTTGGCGACCACGGTCGGGACGCCGAGCTGTTCCTCGACCATGTCGGCCACGCCCGGTATCGAGGCGCAACCGCCGGCGAGCACGATCTGGTCGACGCGGTTGAACTCGCTGCCGGCATAGAAGAACTGCAGCAGGCGGCTGATCTGCTGCACCAGCGCTTCCTTGAACGGCTCCAGCACCTCGATCTCGTAGCTCTCGGGCAGGCCGCCCTGGCGCTTGGCCAGGCCGGCTTCCTCGTAGCTCAGGCCGTAGCGGCGCATGACCTCGTCGGTCAGCTGCTTGCCGCCGAACACCTGTTCGCGGCTGTACAGGCTGCGGCCGTTGCGCAGGATGTTGAGCGTGGTCATGGTGGCGCCGACGTCGACCAGCGCGACCACGCCGTCGCGCGGCACGTTCAGGGTCTCGGCCAGCAGCGCGAAGGCGTTCTCGATCGCGAACGCCTCGACGTCCATCACCCTCGCGGTGAGCCCGCCGAGTTCGAGCGCGGACGCGCGGGTCTCGACGTTCTCCGAGCGCGAGGCCGCCAGCAGCACCTGCACCATCTCGGCGTTGCCCGGCATCGGCCCCAGCACCTCGAAGTCCAGGTTCACTTCCTCGATCGGATAGGGAATGTAGTTGACCGCCTCCAGCTCGACCTGCGACTCCATGTCGTCCTCGTCCAGGTCCGCCGGCATCGGGATCAGCTTGGTGATCACCGCCGAACCGGCGACCGCCGCGGCGGCGTACCTGGCCTTGCTGCCGGAACGGGCCATGGCACGGCGGATGGCTTCGCCGACCGCCTCGATCTCGACGATGTTCTTCTCCACCACCGCGTTGGGCGGCAGCGGCTCGACCGCGTAGTGCTCGACCCGGTAGCGATTGCCCGCCCGCGACAGCTGGAGGAGCTTGACCGCGGTCGAACTGATGTCTACACCGACCAAGGCCGGCTGGCTTTTTGTGATCAGTCCCACGTTTTCTCCCCTTATCACGGGCGCTTACGCGCACAACGTGCCCCGTTGCATTAAATAACGGACTTTTTACGTCATGGCAACTCCCCC
>JAKFDF010000050.1:0-2239 GCA_036676275.1 Lysobacter sp. | reverse complement strand
GCGATCCGGCGCGCGGCGGCTGGCAGCCGGTGAGCGATTTCGGCTTCGGCGACGTCGGCAACAAGTCGCTGCACGAGGTCTGCGCCTGGGGCGACCACCTCTACGTCGGCACGCTCAACCACGGCGGCTTCCAGCTGTGGCGCAGCACCTGCGAGGGCGAGCCGCCCTACCGCTGGGAGCGGGTGATGGAACAGGGGGCTGGCCGGGGGCCGCTGAACCAGGGAGTGCTCAGCCTGTATCCGTTCAAGGGCAGCCTGTACATCGGCACCGGGATCCAGGGCGGCGGCATCGACCGGCAGAACAACATCGGTCCGGGCGCGGCGGAGCTGATCCGGCTGCATCCGGACATGAGCTGGGACCTGGTCGTCGGCAGCCCGCGCGACACCCCGCAGGGCCGCAAGGAGCCGCTGTCGGGCCGGCTGCCGGGCTTCGACAATTTCTTCAACGGCTATTTCTGGCGCATGTGCGAGCACGACGGCTGGCTCTACATGGGCACGTTCGAGTGGAGCAGCGTGCTGGGCTACGTCAACCGCAGCCGCTGGCCAGGCGCCTTCGCCAACGTCATCGCCCATGTCGGGCCGCAGAACATCCTCGACCACCAGTCCGGCTTCGACCTGTATCGCAGCTTCGATGGCGAGAACTGGGTGCCGGTCACCACCAACGGCATGGGCAACCCGTACAACATGGGCCTGCGCACGCTGGCGTCGACGCCGCACGGCCTGTTCCTGGGCACGGCCAATCCCTGGGGACCGAAGATCATGCCGCTCGACGGGTCGGGCTATGTCGTCAATCCGCGCGGCGGCTGCGAGGTCTACCTCGCCGCCCACGACCCCCGGCCCTGATTCCGGCAGTCCATGGACCAGCTGCCGAAATCCCGGCTGAATGGCACCAGGCGCGGTCGTGCCCGGCATCACCCGGGATTGCGTTCCACTATGCAAGCATCGCCGCCGTATCCCAAGGCGGCGTCCGCCGCCCCCTCAACAAGGACGCAAGCCGATGATGGTTTCGCCAATTGCAAAGCTCATGGTCGCAGTCGCACTGACCGGCGTGCTGGCGGCGCCTGCCTGTTCCGGCCAGACCATGCGTGACCGGATAAAGCAGCGGATGGCCGAGCGACGCGCGGCGGCCGGAACCGAAGGTCGACTGCCGCGAGCCGGCCGCATGCAGCCGGTGGTGTTGCCGAACGGCGCGCAACTGGAACGCGACGTCGCCTACGGTCCCGACCCCGAGCAGCGCATGGACGTGTACCGTCCGGCGAACGCACGCAATGCGCCGGTCATCCTGATGGTGCACGGCGGGGGCTGGTCGCGCGGCGACAAGGAAGCCGCGAACGTCGTCAACAACAAGGTCGCGCACTGGCTACCGAAAGGCTACATCGTCGTCTCGGTCGGCTACCGGATGGTGCCGCGGGTCACGCCGCTGGGCGAGGTGGACGATGTCGCCAGGGCGCTGGCGTTCGCCCAGGGCAACGGGCAGGCCTGGGGTGGGGATCCGAACCGGATCGTGGTGATGGGCCATTCCGCCGGCGCCCACCTGGTTTCGCTGATGAGCGCGGATCCGTCGATCGCCACGCGCGCCGGCGCCGGGCCATGGCTCGGCACCGTCGCCCTGGACAGCGCCGCGTACAACGTGGCCGAAATCATGGAGCAGCGGCATTACCCGCTCTACGACAAGGCGTTCGGCAGCGACCGCCAACTCTGGCGCGACGCCTCGCCGACCCTGCGGCTGACGCGCGCCCCGTTGCCGATGCTGCTGGTGTGCTCCAGCCGGCGCGACAACTCCTGCGCGCAGGCGTCGGCTTTCGCCGCCAAGGCCACCTCGCTCGGCGGGCGCGTGAAGGTCGTGCCGGTCGATCTTGGGCACGCCGACATCAATGCCCAGGTCGGCACGCCCGGCAGCCTGACCACGGCTGTCGACGCGTTCCTGCAGACGCTGAACTTGCCGTAGGCCCGGTGCCGCGCCAGAAGGCCGGCGCGGGCGCGCGCATTGCCGTGCCGCGGCGGGTCGGGCAGCGCTCCCCGTGGACCTGTTGGATGGCTTGACCCGTTCGATGACGCCGCCGTTGCGCGGTCGCCTGTCCGGCCCGGGCAGCGGCGCCCGGGCGGCTACAAGGCCGCGAGGGTGGCGTTGAAGGTCGCGCTCGGACGCATCGCCCGGGCCATCTTCGCCGCGTCGGGGCGGTAGTAGCCGCCGATGTCGACCGGCTTGCCCTGCACCGCGGCGAGCTCGGCGACGATCC
>JAKFDF010000049.1:0-8499 GCA_036676275.1 Lysobacter sp. | reverse complement strand
GTCGCCGCAGGCGGTCAATGCAAGTACCGCCCCGACTGCGATGGCCAGTGCGATCGATGTCCGGTGCCTGGCCGTGATCGTCATTCGCATCGCTGATGCCCGCCCGCAGATTAATGAACTTTTCGGTATGGTATAAATAACGTACCGATTAGTCTAGTATTAGGGCATGCCGCGTAAACCCGAAATCGCCACCTGCGCCTCCAAGGCCGCCGCTCCCGGGCGCCCGAAGGACCTGGGCAAGGGCACGGCGATCCTCGACGCGGCCAAGCGCCTGTTCACCACGCACGGCTTCGACGGCGCCAGCATGGACCAGATCGCGGCCGAGGCCGGGGTCTCCAAGCTCACCGTCTACAGCCACTACGGCGACAAGGAGACCCTGTTCGCGGCCGCGGTCAAGTCGTTCTGCGAGCAACAGTTGCCCGATGCCTTGTTCGAGGAGCGCCCGGACGTGGCGCTGCGCGAACGCCTGTTGCTGGTCGCGCGGGCCTTCTTCGCCATGATCACCTCGCCCGAGGCGGTCGCCGGGCACCGCATCCTGTGTTCGCCGCAGATGGCCGACTCGCAGTTGCCGCAGCTGTTCTGGGATGCCGGCCCGCGGCGGGTGCGGGACGCGTTCGCCGACCTGCTGCGCCGGCGCGCGGCGTTGGGCGAACTGGAGATCGACGACGTGCCGCGTGCGGCCGCGCAATTCCTGACCCTGCTCAAGGGCGAGCCGCACGCGCAGCTGGTATTCGGCTGCGGCGGCCCGCGCGGGCACGACACCGAGCGCCACCTGGCGGCGACGGTCGACCTGTTCCTGCGGGCCTATGCGCCGCGCTGAGGGCCAGCGGGCGTGGTCGCGGTTGCAGCCGTGGGTCGCGGTGACTTCTGGCACTCAGTGTCGGTGTGGTAGCACAGCCATCCTGTCGCCATGCTCCAGGGCGACCCCGGGTAAAATCGCGATCCCGGCACTGTCGCCCGACCCCCGCACGAGACTGTCCAGATGACCATGATCGACTACGCACGCGCCCGCGAAACCATGGTCGAGCAGCAGGTACGCCCGTGGGACGTGCTCGATCCGCGGGTACTGGAGACGCTGTCGACGCTGCCGCGCGAGGCCTTCGTGCCCGAACCCTACCGCGCGCTGGCCTATGCCGACCTGCAGCTGCCCATCGGCCATGGCGAAGTCATGCTCAAACCGGTGGTCGAGGGCCGCACCCTGCAGGCGCTGGCGCTGCAGCCGACCGACGCGGTGCTGGAAGTCGGCACCGGCAGTGGCTGGTTCACCGCCTGCCTCGGCCGCCTTGCGCGCGAAGTCGTCAGCCTCGAGCTGCACGCCGACCTCGCCGAGGCCGCGCACGCGCGGCTGGCTGCGCAAGGGCTGGACGGCAACCTCCGCATCGAGGTCGCCGACGCGCTGCGCTACGACACCGCGCGCCGCTTCGACGCGATCTGCGTCACCGGCGCGGTCGACGCGGTCCCGGCACGATTCCTGCAGTGGCTGCGGCCCGGCGGGCGCCTGTTCGCGGTCAGCGGCCACGCGCCGGCGATGGTCGCCCAGCTGCTGCACAGCGACGCGGCCAACGGCAGCCAGGCCGACGCGGCGCGCGTGGAAACGTTGTTCGAGACCGACATCCCCTACCTTGCCGGCGCCGCCCCGGTGCCGCAGTTCCAGTGGTGACACACTTCCCCGCACGCCGGGCGGCTTCCGCCTGCGCGCACCCCGTACCGAAGGACTCCACATGATCCGTCGCCCCCTCGTCCTCGCCCTCGCCTTCGCCCTGTTGCCGGCTGCCGGCGCGCATGCCGAAGACCTGCTGCAGACCTACGAGCTGGCGCGTGCCGGCGACCCGCAGCTGGCCGCGGCCGAATCCGGGCGACTGGCCACCAAGGAGGGCGCGGTGCAGGCGCGCGCCGCGCTGCTGCCGCAACTCGACGGCAGCGCCACCTATCGGCGCTCCAAGAGCACCGGGCCATCGACCCAGACCCAGTTCGATCCGGTCACCGGCCAGCCGGTGCGCTTCAGCGGCGACTCGGAAAGCACCACCAACAGCCGCAACGTCGGGCTCAACGTCAGCCAGGTGCTGTTCGACTTCGGTTCGTTCTCGCGGGTGAAGAGCCAGAACGCGATCAGCCGCGCCGCCGACTTCCAGGTCGAGTCGGCCGGCGACTCGCTGGTGACGCGCACCTCGCAGGCCTACTTCAACGTGCTGGTGGCGATCGAAAGCCTGGCCGCGGCCGAAACCCAGGAAACCGCGCTGAAGAAGCAGTTCGACTTCGCCAGCAAGCGCCTGGAAGTCGGCCTGGCCCCGATCACCGACGTGCACGAAGCACGCGCGCAATACGACAGCGCCCGCGCCAATACCATCGTCGTGCGCAACGCGCTGGAGGATGCCTACCAGGCGCTGGTGGAAATCACCGGCCGGCCGGTGCGCAACCTCAAGGGCCTGCCGGCGGATTTCCAGCCGGCGCTGCCCAGCGAGCGCGATGCCGACGCCTGGGTCGCCGCGGCGGTCGACAACAATCCCGCGCTCAAGGCCAAGCAGCTGCAGGTCCAGGCCAGCGAGGCCGACGTGACCACCGCCCGCGCCGGGCACCTGCCGACGTTGTACTTCAACGGCAGCTACGGCAAGAACGCCTCCTGGGGCGACAGCACCTTCACCAGCAGCAACCCGCCGTTCTCCAGCACCTTCCCGACCGGCAACGAGGGCCGCGGCCCGTCGTTCGGCGTCACCCTGAGCGTGCCGATCTTCGCCGGTGGCGCGACCCAGTCGCGGGTGCGGCAGGCGCTGGCGCAGCGCGATGTCGCCAGCGACGAACTGGAGCAGCAGAAGCGCGGCCTGGAACGCGCCACCCGCAACGCCTACCAGACCCTGGTCGCCGGGATCAGCGAGGTCGAGGCGCGGCGCCTGGCGCTGGTCTCGGCGCAAAGCGCCTACGATGCCTCGCAGGTCGGGCTGGAAGTCGGCACCCGCACCGTGCTCGACGTGCTCAACAACCAGCAGACCCTGTTCCAGGCGCAGCTGGCCTACGCCCGGGCGCGCTACAACTTCCTGCAGAACCGGCTGCTGCTCGAGCAGGCCGCCGGCACGCTGGACATCGACGACGTCCAGGACATCAACCGCCTGTTGACCGCCAACGCCGACGCGCAGCTGGCACCCGCCGACCTCGCGCAGTAGGACGGCGCGCGCCGGCTCAAGGCGGCGGCAGGTCCGGCGCGATCCGGTCCAGCGTGCGCCTGAGCGCGCCACGGCCGTGGTCCACGAGCGCATGCGCGGCGGCGACCATCGCCGCGCGCGCATCGGCATCGCCCAGCAAGCGCTCGATGCGGTCGCCGATTTCCTGCACGTCCGCGCCGACCTGCAACGCCCCGGCAGCACGCATGTGCCCCGCGATGTCGGCGAAATTGTGCAGGTGCGGGCCGCTGACCACCGCGGTCCCGACCGCCGCCGGCTCCAGCAGGTTGTGGCCGCCGATGTCCTGCAGGCTGCCGCCGACGAAGGCGACCTGCGCGCAGCCGTAGAACGGCATCAGCTCGCCGAGGGTGTCGATCACGAACACCGCGTCCTCGCGGTCCGGCCACTGCGTCAGCTTGCGCGTCGCCACCCGCCAGCCGGCGTCCACGGCCTGCTGCGCCACGGCCTTGAAACGCTCCGGGTGCCGCGGCGCCCACAGCAGCAGCAGCTCCGGCCAGCGTCCGCGCAGGCGCCGGTGGATGGCGATGACCGCGGCTTCTTCCTCGGCGTGGGTGCTGGCGGCGATCCATGCCGGGCGCGCGCCGATGCGGCCGGCGAACGCCGTGGCGAAGGCCGGCCAGCCCGCCCCGACCGCGACGTCGTATTTCAGGTTGCCCGATACCAGCGTGGTCTCCGCCGCCGCGCCCAGGCTCACGAAGCGCGCGGCGTCGCCTTCGGATTGCGCCAGCACGGCGCGCAGCGTCCGCAGTGCGCGCCGCAGCAGCGGGCGCAGGACCCGATACCCGCGCAGCGAACGCTCCGACAGGCGCGCGTTGACGATGTACGCGGGCACGCCGTGGTCGCGGCAGCCGAACAACAGGTTCGGCCACAGTTCCGTCTCCAGCACCAGCGCCAGCCGCGGCCGGTAATGGCGCAGGAAACGCGATACCGCGCCCGGCAGGTCGTAGGGCAGGTAGACGTGCTCGACCTTGTCGCCCCACAGCGCGCGCACCCGCGCCGAGCCGGTCGGGGTGATGCTGGTGACCAGGATGCGCAGGTCCGGGCGCCGCGTGCGCAGGGCGTTGACCAGCGGCGCGGCGGCATTGACCTCGCCCACCGAGACCGCGTGCACCCAGATCGTGGCGGCATGCGGTTCGTCGCCGTAGACCGCATAACGCTCGTTCCAGCGCTGGAAATAATCGCTCTGGCGGAAACCGCGCCAGATCAGGTGGTAGACGGTGACCGGCGCCAGCAGGTACAGCGCGACCACGTACAGGCCGCGCAGCATTCGTTCGATGGGGTCGGACTGCATGGCGACAGGATAGCGAACGCGGGACGGCCGTTGCCCGGGCGCCGCGATCCACCCCGCCGTTAGAATCGGGCCATGCCCGTCGCGATCCCGTCCAAGATCCGTTCGCCGACCTCGGCCGGATCGCCGCCGCTGTCGCCGCGGCACTGGCCGGCGTGGCTCGGGATCGGCGCGATGGCGCTGCTGGCGCGCTTGCCCTGGCCGCTGCAGCGGGGGCTGGGGCGCACGCTGGGGGCGTTGCTGCGCATCACGCTGGGATCGCGGCGCCGGGTGGCCGCGCGCAACCTCGCGCTGTGTTTCCCGGAGCTGGACCCGGCCGCGCGCGAACGGCTGTTGCGCGCGCATTTCGCCGCCATCGGCATCGGCGTGTTCGAGTTCGCGCGCGCCTGGTGGGGGTCGGTCGCCCGCTTGCGGCGGGGCCTCGTGGTCGAAGGCCTGGCGCACCTGGCCGCCGCCCGCGCCGACGGCCGCGGCGTGATCGTCGTTTCGGGCCACTTCACCACGCTCGAGGCCTGCGGCCGCCTGCTCTGCGAACACGGCGTGCCGCTGGCCGGCATGTACCGCCCGCACGCCGGGGCGGTCATGGAGTGGGCGGTCAAGCGCGGGCGCCTGCGCTATGCCGCGGCGATGTTCGGGCGCGAGGAGTTGCGCCCGGCGATCCGCCACCTCAAGGATGGTGGCCTGCTGTGGTTCGCGCCCGACCAGGACACGCGCCGCGGCGACAGCGTGTTCGTGCCGTTCTTCGGCCGCCCGGCCTCGAGCCTGACCTCGACCCACCAGCTGGCGCGGCTGTCGGGCGCGGCGGTGCTGGCGTTCGCGCACGAGCGCCGCGACGACGGCGGCTACACGCTGCGGCTGTCGCCGGCCTTCGACGGTTTCCCGACCGGCGACGCCAGCGCCGATACGGCGCGCGTGATGGCAGCGATCGAAACCATGGTGCGCGCGGCGCCGGCGCAATACCTGTGGATCCATCGCCGCTTCAAGCGCCAGCCCGACGGCAGCGATCCCTACCGCTAGCGCTCAGGCGTAGAGGTCGGGTTCGCCCGGCGGCCGCGTCTTGAAACGCCGGTGCACCCACAGGTACTGCTCGGGGTGGCGACGCACCACGCGTTCGAGTTCGGCCATGTAGCGCGCGGCGTCGGCACGGGCATCGCCGCTGGGCCAGTCGCGCCACGGCGGCTCGATCCATAGCCGGTAGCGTCCATCGGCTTCGCGCTGGAACCAGTACGGCAGCACGGTCGCGTTGCCGCGCGCTGCGAGCTGCGGGATCGCGGTCAGGGTCGCGGCCGGCACCCCGAAGAACGGCACGAAGGCGTGCTGGTAATTGAAGTCCTGGTCGCCCGCATACGCCACCAGGTGGCCGCTCGACAGCGCGCGCAGCAGGCCGCGCACGTCCTTCTTGGCGATGGTGCCGGCGAACGCGCGCCGGCGCGCAGCGTCGATGAAACGTTCCACGCAGGGGTCGTTGTTGCGGCGCACGACGATATCGATCGGCGCGCCCAACGCTTCGGACAGCAACCGCCCACCCAGTTCCAGGTGCGGCGAATGCCCGGTCACCAGCAGGATCCCGTGGCCGCCGGCGCGCGCGGCGGTCACGTGCTCAAGGCCCGTGACGTCGACCAGTCCGCGCAGCGCCGCGGCCGGCGCGAACCATGCGCGCAGCGATTCCAGCAGGCCGGTCACGGTCGCGCGCAGGGTTGCATGCAGCAGTTGCCGCTGCGCACGCCGGTCCAGTTCGGGAAAGCACAGCGCGAGGTTGCGACGCGCGTAGCGACGGCGGCGACCGAGCAACGGCCACAGCAGCCAGGTCGACACGGCGCCCAACCGCAACAACCAGGCTTGCGGCAGCCGTGCGATCCGTGCCGCGATCCAGTTGGCCGGCGCAAGCAGGCGACAACGCCGCGGCGGCGGCGCGCTCACGGTACGGTCGCGATCGTGCCGGGGCCGGGGCCGGGGCCGGTGTCAGGGTCGCGCGCCAGCAGGCTGCCCGCGTACAGCGCCGCCAGCAGCAGGGTCAGCCCGCCCCAGAAGGTGGAGTAGAAGGCCAGGTGGGTGTTGAACGGGAACACCGTCACCGCCAGCGCCAGCAACGCCGGACGCGCGCGCGATCGCGCCACCGCGTCGGCGTAACGCCACGCACGCCACGCCAGCGCCCCGCCCGCCAGCCAGCACAGCAGCCCGAGCACGCCGGTTTCGCTGAGGATCTCGAGCACGACCTGGTGCGCGTGCAGCGCCGGGCCGGTGCCCCAGGCCGCGCGTTCGCCCGGCGCCGGGTCGCAGGCCGGGAACGCCTCGCGGAAACCGCGCGCGCCGACGCCATTGACCGGGTGCGAACGCGCCATGCACCAGGCCGCGCCCCAGATCCGGGTGCGGCCGGACAGCGCCATGTCCATGCCCTCCTGGTCGGCGGCCAGCACGTAGGTGGTGCGGACGATGCGCTCGCGCACCTGCGGCACGGTCACCGCCAGCACGCCCAGCGCCAGCGCGCCGAATGCAAACACGCCGGCGAGCTTCTTCCAGCCCAGCACGCGCCAGCCCGAGAACAGCAGCACCAGGCCATAGGTCAGCCAGGATGCACGCGCACCGGCCAGCACCACCACCACGCCGACCGCGGCCGCGGCGACCAGCCAGCCAACGCTGCCGAGGCGCCTGGCCGCGGCGTACAGCGCGAAGGGGGACAGGCTTGCCAGCACGATGCCGAGCTTGAGGTTGCAGGGCCCGAGCACGCCGCCCAGGCGATCCACGCGCGCGACCACGTCGACCGGGCACATCGGATGGCCGCTGATGGCCTGCTTGATGCCGTCGATGCCCCAGAACAGCGGACTGGTGCCGGTCAGCCCCTGCAACAGCGCATCGACGGTCCAGATCCCGGCGATGACGCCAAGACCGCCGAACGTGACGCGGCGACCGCGCGCATCGGCGACCGCGGCCGCCGCCAGCCACAGGAACGGCAGGTAGCGCAGGTCCACCGCGGTCTCGCGCAACGCGCGTGCCTGGTCGACCGCGTCCAGGGCCGACAACAGCTCCGGCAACCAGTAGGAGAAGAACAGCACGCTGGTCAGCGCCCACGCCGGGCCGCTGAGCAGGCGGGTGCCGCCGCGGAAACGCGCCCGCAGCAGGCGCGCGATCGCCGCCAGCGCGCCCAGCACCATCACGCCCTCGGCGTAACCCGGCGCCGGCCACAGCGCCACGAACGCCAGCACCCAGGCCGGCGCCCAGCGCCAGCCCACTGCGGGCGGCGCGGCGCTCGATGTGTCAGTCGTTGCGGACAAGTTCGTCATAGACCGCCAGCGTGGCTTCCTGCATCGCGCGCAGGGTGTCGGGCATCGTAACCGCAGGCACCTGCCCGCGTGCGAGCGCTGCAAGCGCGCTGCGCAACAGCGCCGCCTCGTCGAACGGCGCGACCGCGGCTTGCGGCTGCCACCTGCGCAGCAGTTCGCCGACGCCGCCATGGTCCCAGCCCAGCACCGCGCGCCCCACCGATAGTGCTTCGAGCACGGTGCGGCCGAACGCCTCGGGCTTGCGCGAGAGTTGCAGTACCAGGTCGCTGGCGGCATAGGCCTGGGCGATGGCGGCGGTCGGTGGCGTGATCGCCAGCGCATCGGCGATGCCCAGTTGCGCCGCCAGCGCTTCCAGTTCGGCGACGTAGGCCGCGCGCGCCGGGTCCCGCGCGCCCGGCAGCCACAGGCGCGCGTCGGTACCGACGGCGCGCAAGCCGGCCAGCAGGCGCAACGCATCGGCATGGCCCTTGAGCCGCGTGCCGCGCCCCGGCAACAGCAGCAGCGGGCCGTCGCCGCCGAGTTGCGGATGCAAGCCGGCGACCCGTGCGCGCGCGGCGTGATCGGGCCACGGCACGCGCGGGAACTGCGCCGGGTCGATGCCGCGTTCGATCACCCGCAGCCTGCCCGGATCGGTACGCGGGTAATGCCGCAACACGTAATCGCGCACCGCCTGCGAAACGCAGATCACGCGCTCGCCCGAGGCCATCACCGCGCTGTAACGCGAAGGCGAATTGAGCCCGTGCACGGTGGTGAC
>JAKFDF010000048.1:0-1546 GCA_036676275.1 Lysobacter sp. | reverse complement strand
GAAGCGTTCGCGGCTGAAGCCGCTCCTACATAGGGTTTGGCATTCTTCCCGGCTGGCTTTGGCAAGCAAACGCGCCGTGGCGATATCCACCGGCACGAACTTCACTTTGTCCCCGGCCTTGAGCTGGCCGAGCTGCCACAGGTCGGCCTCGATGATGGTAACCGGGCAGACGAAGCCGCCCAGGCTCGGGCCGTCCGGGCCGAGGATCACCGGCATGTCGCCGGTGAAGTCCACCGCGCCGATGGCGTAGGGGTTGTCGTGGATGTTCGAGGGATGCAGGCCGGCCTCGCCGCCGCTGTCGCGTGCCCACTCGGGCTTGGGCCCGATCAGCCGCACGCCGGTGCGGCTGGAGTTGAAGTGCACCTCCCAGGCGGTGGCGAAGAAGGTCTGGATATAGCCTTCGCTGAAGTACTCGGGCGCGCCGTGCGGGCCGTAGATCACCCGGATCTGGCGCACGGCCGGCAGTTCGCCGCACAGCTCGGCGGGCAGGCTGGCGCCGGCATTCGTGTCGGCGAGCGGCAGCAGGTGCAGTACATCGCCGGCGCGCAGGGCGCGGCCACCGTGGCCGCCGAACTGGCCGAGGGTGAAGGTGCTCTTGCTGCCGAGATAATCCGGCAGCTGCAGGCCGCCGCGAACGCATAAATAGCTGCGCGCGCCGCTGCCATTGATGGTGCCGAGGCTGAGGCTGCTGCCGGCCTTGACCAGCAGGGCGGTGTTCAGCGGCTGCTCGACGCCATCGATGCTCAGCGGAATCGGCGCGCCGGTCACCGTCACCACCGCGTCGGTGTTGAAGCGCAGGCTCGGGCCGCTCATGGTGATTTCCAGGGCGGCGGCGCCTTGCTCGTTGCCCAGCAGGCGGTTGCCCAGGCGCAGGGCGCGGTCGTCCATCGGCCCGGACGGCGGCACACCGACCGCCCAGTAGCCGAGGCGGCCGGGGTAGTCCTGCACCGTGGTCTGGGTGCCGGCGCTGAGCACCTCGAAGGTCTCGGCCTTATAGTTCAGCCCCTCGAGGCAGCGGGTCCAGGGGTTGCCGCTGGCGAAGGGCGTGTCGAGCAGGATCTGCCGCAGGTAGTCGCGGTTGCATTCCACGCCATAGAGGATGGTCTCGGCCAGCGCTCGGTCGAGGGCGGCGCTGGCCGCCTCGCGGCTCGGTGCCCAGGCGATCAGCTTGGCGAGCAGTGGGTCGAAGTAGGGCGGGATCTCGCAGCCGGCCTCGACCCAGGTGTCGATGCGCAGCGCCTGGCCGTCGGCCACCGGGAACTGCACGGCGGTGAGCAGCCCGGGGCTGGGCTGGAAGTCGCGGCCCGGGTCTTCGGCGTACAGGCGAGCCTGGATGGCGTGGCCGCTGGGATTCAGGCTCTTCGCCAGCTCGGCCAGTGGCGGCAGATCGCCGGCGGCCAGTTCGATCATCCAGCGCACCAGGTCGACGCCCCACACCTGTTCGGTGACGCCGTGTTCGACCTGCAGGCGGGTATTCACTTCGAGGAAGTAGAAGCGCGCGGCCTCGCTGTCGTAGACGAATTCGACGGTGCCGGCGCTGCGATAA
>JAKFDF010000047.1:0-8247 GCA_036676275.1 Lysobacter sp. | reverse complement strand
CGCCGCGAGGATTTCCGCACCGAGGTGCTGGGCCTGGTCAAGGCGCAGATGGTGAAGAACACGGTGATCGTGCCGGTCGGTTCCAAGGGCGGCTTCTTCTGCAAGCAGCTCGCGAACCCCGCGGTCGACCGCGATGCATGGCTGGCCGAGGGCAAGGCCTGCTACAAGCGCTTCATCAACGGCCTGCTCGACATTACCGACAACCTGGTCGACGGCAAGGTCGTGCACCCAGCCAACGTCGTGCGCCACGACGGCGACGACCCCTACCTGGTGGTGGCGGCGGACAAGGGCACCGCGACCTTCTCCGACATCGCCAACGGCATCGCCCAGGCGCACGGCTACTGGCTCGACGACGCGTTCGCGTCCGGCGGCTCGGTCGGCTACGACCACAAGGGCATGGGCATCACCGCGCGCGGCGCCTGGGAGTCGGTCAAGCGCCACTTCCGCGCCATGGGCCGCGACTGCCAGAAGCAGGATTTCACCGCGGTCGGCATCGGCGACATGTCCGGCGACGTGTTCGGCAACGGCATGCTGCTGTCAAGGCACATCCGCCTGGTGGCGGCGTTCGACCACCGCCACATCTTCCTCGACCCGGATCCGGATGCGGCGGCCGGCTTCAAGGAACGGCAGCGACTGTTCAAGCTGCCGCGCTCGTCGTGGGCGGATTACGACGCGAAGCTGATCAGCAAGGGCGGCGGGGTGTACCAGCGCAGCGCCAAGTCGGTCCCGTTGTCGCCGCAGGCCAAGGCGGCGCTGGGGATCGAAGGCGATGTCGCGGCGATGAGCCCGGCGGAGCTGATGAGCGCGGTGCTGAAGGCGCCGGTCGACCTGCTCTGGAACGGGGGCATCGGTACCTATGTCAAGTCGTCCGGCGAGAGCAATGCCGATGTCGGCGACCGCGCCAACAACGCGCTGCGCGTGAACGGCGGCGAGTTGCGCTGCAAGGTGGTGGGCGAGGGCGGCAACCTCGGCATGACCCAGCTGGGCCGGATCGAGGCCGCGCTCAACGGGGTGCTGCTCAACACCGACTTCATCGACAACTCCGCCGGCGTGGATACCTCCGACCACGAGGTCAACATCAAGATACTGCTCAACGGCGAGGTGCGGAAGAAGAAGCTCAAGCTCGACGACCGCAACAAGCTGCTGGCGGCGATGACCGACGAAGTCGCCGGCCTGGTGCTCACCGACAACTACCGCCAGAACCAGGCGCTCAGCCTGATGCAGCGGATGAGCCTGTCGCGGCTCGGCTCCAAGCAGCACTTCATCCGCACCCTGGAGTCGCAGGGGTTGCTCGACCGCCAGATCGAGTACCTGCCGTCGGATGCCGAGATCGCCGAGCGCAAGGCGCGCGGCATCGGCCTGACCCGGCCCGAACTGGCGGTGCTGCTGTCGTACTCGAAGCTGGTCGCGTTCCAGCAGATGCTCGACTCCGACGTGCCCGAGGATCCGTACCTGTCCAAGGAACTGGTGCGCTACTTCCCCGAGCCGTTGCAGAAGAAATACGCCAAGGCGATGGAGCAGCACCGCCTGAAGCGCGAGATCATCGCCACCGCGGTCACCAACTCGACCATCAACCGCATGGGCGCGACTTTCCTGCTGCGGATGCAGGAGGACAGCGGCCGCACACCGGGCGAAGTCGCCAAGGCCTTCACCATCACCCGCGAAACCCTCGACGCGCGCGCGCTTTGGGCGCAGATCGACGGACTCGACGGCAAGGTGCACGAGTCCGCCCAGGTCGATGCCCTGCAGGTGATCTGGAGCCTGCAGCGCTCGTTCACGCGCTGGCTGCTGTCGCGCCCCGGCGCGATCCCGGACATCACCACCGCGGTCGAGCGCTACCACGACGGCTTCAAGGACATCCGCGCCGGCGAGCACATCCTGCCGGACTCGCAGCGTCCGGCGTACGAGGCCAGCATCCGCGAGTGGAAGGCCAAGGGCATGCCGGCCGACCTCGGGGGCCAGCTCGCGGCGCTGCCGTACCTGGAGCCGTGCTGCGACATCATCGAAGTCGCCCGCGAGCGCAGGCTGCGTCCGATCGAGGTCGCCAAGGTGCATTTCCGCCTCGGCGACGCGCTGAACCTGCCGTGGCTGCAGGAGCAGATCGACGCGCTTGCCGTGGACGGCCGCTGGCACGCGGTCGCGCGCGGCGTCCTGCGCGACGAACTGGCCGCGCAGCAGCGCGCGCTGGTGCAGCAGGTGCTGGCGATGCCCGGCGCCAATGCCGACGCCAAGGTCGCGCACTGGCTGCAGCGCGACGACGCCTCGTTGCGCTTCACCCTGTCGATGCTCAACGAACTGGCGGCGCAGAAGTCGATGGACTATCCGACCGCGTCGGTGGCGGTGCAGCGGCTGTCGCAGCTGGCTTCGCGCGGGTAAGCGCGTGCGCCCGGCCGATGCCGGGCCGGGCATCGGCTGCATGCGCGGGTCCCCGGCCACGGAAGGCCGGGCCGGGCCTCCGCGGCGCTGACGGCAGCGCCAGGGAGGGGGCGGGCGCGAATTTCGGGGGGCGGGGGCTGTCCGGGTTATCCTCCCGGCGAGCCTGCCGAAGGTCCGCCCGCACCCGATGACCCCATTGCCCGCCCAACCGCGCATCGCCTTCCTTGCCAGCAATGTCGACGGCGCGCAGGCCGCATCGGAAGCGCTGGTGCACGCGCATGGACAGGCCACGCCCGAAGAAGCCGACGTACTCGTCGCGCTCGGCGGCGACGGCTTCATGCTGCAGACCCTGCATCGCCACGGGGCGCTGGGAAAGCCGGTGTACGGGATGAAGCTCGGCACGGTCGGTTTCCTGATGAACCACTACCGCGAAGACGCATTGCTCGAGCGCCTGCATGCCGCCGAACCGGCGGTGCTGCGGCCGCTGGAAATGCTGGCGCTGACCGAGTCGGGCACCAGCACCGGTTCGCTCGCCTACAACGAGGTGTCGCTGCTGCGGCAGACGCGCCAGGCCGCGCATCTGGCCATCGACCTCAACGGCAAGCCGCGGCTGGAGGAATTGGTCTGCGACGGCGTCATGGTCGCCACCGCCGCCGGCAGCACCGCCTACAACTATTCCGCGCACGGGCCGATCCTGCCGCTGGGCTCCAGCGTGATCGCGCTGACGCCGATCGCCGCGTTCCGCCCGCGGCGCTGGCGCGGCGCATTGCTCAAGTCGGGCACCGAAGTGCGGTTCCGCGTGCTCGATCCGTACAAGCGCCCGGTCAGCGCCACCGCCGATTCCCACGAAGTCCGCGATGTCGTCGAGGTCACCATCCGCGAATCGCAGGACCGCACCGTGACCCTGCTGTTCGATCCCGAGCACAACCTCGAGGAGCGGATCCTCAGCGAGCAGTTCGTGGTGTGATCGCGGGACAGGTAGCGGTTTGGCCCGTCCCGGGGACATTCCGCGTTTCATCAGCGTCGGGATAGGCTACTGACGGGGGAGGCTTCAGCAGTTCGCATGGACACCGGTTCCCGCGAAGTCAGGATCAGCGTGCACGGGCTCGCCCTGGGCATGTACGTCAGCCGCCTCGACCGGCCCTGGCTGGAAACGCCGTTCCCGCTGCACGGCCTGGCCGTGGATTCCGACGACGCGATCGCCAGGCTTCGCCGCATCTGCAGCCATGTCTGGGTCGATACCCTGCGCGGCATCGCCCCCGACCCGCGCTACCTGGTTTTCGAAGATCCCGGCCGGTCGGTGCCGGTGCAGGACGAATTCGAGCAGCTGCGCAAGACGGACTGGTCGATCCGCAGCGAGTTCAAGGCCGAATTGCAGGAAGCCGAGCACGTGCATGCCGTGCTCGAAGGCAGCATCGCCGAAGTCATGGAAGACCTGCAGGACGGCAAGCACCTGGACCTGGGCCGGCTCAAGGACGGCGTCGACGCGATGATCGACTCGATCCTGCGCAATCCCACGGCGTTCGTCTGGCTCAAGGAAATGAAACGCCGCGACAACTACGCCTACCAGCATGCCATGGGTTGCGCGATCTGGTCGGCCAGCTTCGGCCGCCACCTCGGGCTGGAGCGCGACGAACTGCAGGTGCTCGCGTTGGGCGGGTTGTTGTGCGACGTCGGCAAGGTGCGCGTCGCACCCGAGCTGCTGGCCAGGCCGGGCCCGCTGACCGACACCGAAATGCAGCAGGTTCGCGCGCATGTCCACCACGGCCTGGACATCCTGGAAACGACCCCCGGGCTGCCGCCGCGGATCGCCGAGATCGTCGCCACCCACCACGAGCGCCACGACGGCAGCGGCTACCCGGAGGGACTGGTAGGCAACCAGATCCCGATCTTCGGCCGCATCGTCGGCGTGGTCGACAGCTACGACGCCATGACCAGCGTGCGTTCGTACGCACCGAGCCGCTCGCCGCACGAGGCGGTCAGCGAGCTCTACCAGCAGCGCGGCAAGCTGTTCCAGCCAGAACTGGTGGAGCAGTTCATCCAGAACTGCGGCATCTATCCCACCGGCACCCTGGTGGAACTGTCCAACGGCCAGGTCGCGGTGATCACCGACGTGCACAGCCTCAAGCGGTTGCGGCCACGGGTGATGATGTTGCTGGACGTGGACAAGTTGCCGCTGAAGCAGTTCCACGAAGTGGACCTGGGCGAGGTCGAGTTCGACGAGCACGGCTCGCCGCTGGTGGTGAAACGCGGACTGCCGATCGGCGCCTACGGCCTTGACCCGGTCGAGTTGTTCCTCGCCTAGGCGCGTCGCGTGCACGCATGACGATCGAGGACGAACTGACCGGGCTGCACAACCGCCGCAGCTTCCTGTCGCTGCTGCGCCGGCATATCGGTTTCGCCAACGACCGCCAGACCGTGCTCGCGCTGGTGGTGGTCGACATCGACGGTTTCGCGCGGATCAATGCCGCGCATGGCTACGCATTCGGCGACCAGGCGCTCAGGCATGTCGCCGTGCAGCTGCGTTCGGTCGCGCGCGAACAGGATTACGTCGGCCGCATCGGCGACAACCGCTTCGCGCTGCTGCTGACGGGGATCATGAACCAGGGCCATGCCGAACTGGCGGTGCAGAAGCTGTTCCGCCAGCTGGAGGTGCCGTTCGAGGGCGGGCAGGGCAAGGTCCGCCTGGCCGTGACCGCGGGCGCGGCGCTGTGTCCGCTGCATGCCAGCCAGCCCGAATTCCTGCTGCGGCAGGCCGAGAAAAGCCTGGAACTGGCGCGCGCGGCCGGGCTGCGCTGGCTGTTCCCGCCGGAGGTCGACACCGACCAGCGCTTTTCGGAATTCTGGGACCTTGAGATCGAGCTGGACGGCGCGATCCAGCGCGGCGACCTGGTGCTGGCCTACCAGCCCAAACTGCGCATGGACGACCTGCGCCCGATCGGCGCCGAGGCGCTGATGCGCTGGCCGCACCCGGCGCGCGGCCTGGTGCCGACCGAGCAGTTCATCCGCATCGCCGAGCAGACCGGGCAGATCCGGGCGATGACGATGTGGGCCCTGAACACCGCGATGCGCCATGCCGCCGGCTGGAAGCACGGCGGCCCGCTGTCGGTTGCGGTCAACGTGCCGGCCGAACTGGTCGCCCGGGACGACCTGCCCGACCTGGTCGAGAACGCGCTGAAACTCTGGGGCGCGCCAGGGGTGGAACTGGTGCTGGAGATCACCGAACGCTCGCTGGTCACCGATCCCAGGCACAGCTTCGAGATCCTGTCGCGGATCCGCGACCTCGGCGTCAAGGTCTCGATCGACGACTTCGGCACCGGCTATTCCTGCCTGGCCTACTTCAAGGACATCCCGGCCGATGAGCTGAAGATCGACCAGTCCTTCGTCCGCGGCATGCTGACCGACACCGCCAGCGCCGACATCACCGCGCTGATCATCGACCTGGCGCACCGCTTCGGCCTGACCGTGGTCGCCGAGGGGGTGGAGGACGCCCGGACCTTCGAACTGTTGCGCGACCGCAACTGCGACGTGGTGCAGGGCCACCTGTTTGCCAAAGCGATGCCGCTGGACGCCTTCGTGCAATGGCTGCGGCAACCGGTGGCCGACCCGACGGCGATCGTCGCCGAAGGCGTCGGCTAGCCGCGACCCGGGCCACCCGGGATCGTCATGCCCGATGCGGCAGGGGCCTGCCGTGGCTCCGGCGTCTCAGCCCCGGAGATGCCGATGCCCGATACTGCGCGCATGGAAGCCGCGCCCGCACCGTTGATCGTCGCCATCTCCTCGCGCGCCCTGTTCGACCTGGAACACAGCCATGCGCTGTTCGAGCGCGAAGGCATCGCCGCCTACAGCGCATTCCAGCGCGAGCACGAGGACGACCTGCTGGCGCCCGGGATCGCCTTCCCGCTGGTGCGCAAGCTGCTCGCGCTCAACCAGGGCGCACCGACGGGCGCGGACGGCCAGCCGGCGCCCCGGGTCGAGGTCATCCTGCTGTCGCGCAATTCGTCGGACACCGGACTGCGCATCTTCAATTCGATCCAGCACCACGGCCTCGACATCCGCCGCGCGACCTTCACTTCCGGTGCGCCGACCTGGCCCTACATCCGACCGTTCGGCGCCGACCTGTTCCTGTCGGCCAACCCGGATTCGGTGCGGCGCGCGCTGGAGAACGGCGTCGCCGCGGCGACCATCCTGCCGGCCAAGGCGCCGCAGCAGCGCAGCGACCAGCTGCGCATCGCCTTCGACGGCGACGCGGTGATCTTCGGCGACGAGAGCGAGCGGGTGTCGCGCGAGCAGGGCGTGGAAGCCTTCGGCCGCCACGAGCGCGAACGCGCGCGCGAGCCGCTGTCGGGCGGGCCGTTCCGCGGCTTCCTCGATGCGCTGCACCGGCTGCAGGCGGCGTTCCCGGCCGGCGAGGCCTCGCCGATCCGCACCGCGCTGGTCACCGCGCGTTCGGCGCCCGCGCATGAGCGCGTGATCCGGACCCTGCGCGACTGGGACGTGCGCCTGGACGAGGCGCTGTTCCTCGGCGGCCGGCCCAAGGGCCCCTTCCTGGACGCCTTCGGCGCCGACATCTTCTTCGACGATTCCCAGCACAACATCGACTCGGCGCGCGACCACGTCGCCGCCGGGCACGTGCCGCACGGCGTGGCCAACCCGTAGCGCCGGCGCCGGGCCGCGAGGTCGTGTCCCGGGATGCACGCCCCGCGCCACATTCCCGCGCTACACGCAGTGGATCGGCACCATGCCGGCGTCCCGGCCCTCGGTGAAGACGACCACGTGTCCGCCGCTGCGCTGGAACACCAGGTCGACCTGGCGCTCGCCGACCTGCAGCGCGCGCACCGACACCTGGTCCACGCCCGGCGGCAGGCGAGGGTGCTGCACCCGGATCTCGCCGGTGCGCCCGTCGACTTCGACGCCCAGGCAGGCCTGCAGCAGCATGAAGCCGGCGCCGGCGGCCCAGGCCTGCGGCAGGCAGGCGACCGGGTAGGACACCGGCGTGTTGCCGTGCTTGCGCGGGAAGCCGCAGAACAGTTCCGGCAGCCGCATCTCGAAGTGCGATGCGGTCTCGAACATGCCGCACAGCAGCCGCAGCGCAGCGTCGCGGTCGCCGCCGCGGGCGATGCCGGCCGCGCACAGCGCGGTGTCGTGCGGCCAGACCGAGCCGTTGTGGTAGGACATCGGGTTGTAGCGTGCCTCGCCTTCGGCCAGCGTGCGCAGTCCCCAGCCGGTGGCGAAGTCCGGCGCCTGCAGTTGCGCCGCGACCTGCGCCGCGCGTGCCGGTGCCGGAAGGCCCACGTAGAGCAGGTGCCCGGCGTTGCTGGCGCGCACCCGGCACAGCGCGCCATCGCCGTCGAACGCGATGCCGTAGTAGCCGCGCTCGGGCATCCAGAAATGCCGTTCCACCGCGGTTTGCAGGTGTCGCGCCCGCGACTGCCAGTGCGCTGCGCGTTCGTCGTCGCCGCGGTGCTTCGCCAGTTCCGCCATCGCCAGCAGTGCGGCGAAGGCGTAGCCCTGCACTTCCACCAGCGCGATCGGCCCGGCCGGGATGCGGCCGTCGGCGTGGAACACCGAGTCGCTGCTGTCCTTCCAGCCCTGGTTGGACAGCCCGCTGTCGGCGCCACGCGCGTAGTCGAGCAGGCCGTAGGCGCTGGCGTCGCAGGTGCGCTCGATCCAGCCGGTGGCGGCGCCCAGCGCGGGCCAGAGCCGGTCGATGAACGCGAGGTCGCCGGTGCGCCTGGCGTAGGCGCCGGCCAGCATCACGAACAACGGCGTGGTGTCGACGCCGCCGTAATACAGGCCGAAGGGCAGCTCGCGCAGCGCCGCCATCTCCCCCTTGCGGGTCTCGTGCATGATCTTGCCGGGCGCCGAATC
>JAKFDF010000046.1:0-8851 GCA_036676275.1 Lysobacter sp. | reverse complement strand
GGGCGCTGTCGCCGGCGTACATCATTCCGGACTGCCAGCGCGCCGGGATGCCGTTGAGCCGCAGCAGCGCCATCAGCAGCAGGGTCTGCTGGCCGCAGTCGGCGTGGCCGGCGTGCAGCGCGTAGTCGCTGATGTTGCCGATCGTCGAATACTCGCGGGCTCCGGCCCACGGGATCGCGTCGACCGCGGCGTAGAGCTTCTGCGCGACCCGCCAGGGATTGGTTTCGTCGCCCACGACCTTGCGCGAGAACGCGCGCAGGTCGTCGGTGAACACGACGTGCGGCGCGCGCTCGGCCACGAAGGGCGCGAGTGCGGGATCCGTGATGTCCGCGGCCACGACCTTGCCTGCGTCGATGTCGAAGTGGCGCGCGCTGATGGTGACGTCGTAGCTCACCGAGAACGTGGTCTTGTTCCCCGCGACCGCGGGCTTTTCGAAATACGCGGTGCGCTGCAGCGTCGATTCGGGCGCGATGCGGTGCGCGGCCGGCTCGCTGGCGACCAGCCGGATGTCCTCCTGCTGGCCCGGGATCGCGCGCGGGTACGGGATCCAGGCGCGCACGGTTTCGCCGGCAGGCACCGCGTCGGCAGCCACCGCCAGCGTCTGGGTGATGCGCAGGCGACGCGGCAGCACGCTGTCGGCATGCGCCGCACGGGCCGCGGCAATCACCCGCCGATGGTGCGGGTTCGCGGATTCGAGCGGGCTTTCGACGAACGGCTTCGGATCCGCGCGGCGCGCCCGCGCCTGCGCGCTCAGGCGGAACAGGTTCCCCGGCGCACGGTTGAAATACAGGCGCCTGCCATCGATGTCCATGCGCTCGAACAGCCCGGCGGCGTCCCATTGCGCGAATTCATCGTCGCCCAGGTCGGGGATCTCCCTGCGCACGCGCGCCTTGACCGCGTCGGCGTCCAGGGTGAAGTCGAGCAGGATGCGGCGCATGCGCTCGCGCTGGAACAGCAATGCGTCGCGGGCATGGGGTGGCGTCGACGACGTGGCGAGCGCCCGGGCGATCGCCGCTTCCGCGCCCTTGAAGTCCCCGGCGTCGATGCTGGCGACCGCGGCCCGCACGCCGGCGGCATCCGATACCTGCGCACCCGCCGCGACCTCGTCCGTGCCCGTATCCGTCAGTTGCGCCGGCACGGCGAGGCCGCGGCCCATCAGTGCGAGCAGCAACAGCGGCACGCACAGGCACCAGCGGCGCTGCCGCACCGCAGATGCCATGACAGGGGCTGAAACCGCATTCACCCGCCCTTTTCCCCAGTGAATCAGCCAAGTGATGGCTGTGTAACATGGCCACGAGTGCCGGTCAATAATTTATTCTTTTCGTGTATGTTATGGGAATCACCTATTCCGCACTGCACAAAAAAAGGCGCGGGCGGAAGACGCACGAGGGGACGCGATGATCCAAACGGTCTGGCCTTACCTGGCTGTGATGCTGCTGGCGGCCGGCATCTATCCGACGCTTGAGCGGCGCACGGGATGGAAGCTGTTCGCGGTGTTCCCGCCGATCGTGCTGGTGTACCTCTCGGTCACCGCGCTGGCGGTGATCGGCCTGTGGCAGGTCACGCCCGACATCCAGGCCGCGCAGAAGCTGCTGATCGCGCAACTGATCCCGGCGCTGCTGTTCCTGCTGATGGTCAATTGCGACCTGCGCGCGATCTTCGCGCTCGGGCCACGGGTGCTGGCGGTGTTCGCCTGCACCACGCTCAGCCTGTTCACCGGCTTCGTCGTCACCTATTTCGTGTTCCGGCACTGGCTCCCGGCCGGCGACGGCTGGCAGCCGCTGGCGGCGGTGAGCGGCAGCTGGGTCGGGGGCACCGCCAACCTGGTCGCGGTCAAGCAGGCGATCGGCATGTCCGACGATGCCCTGGCGCTGGCGCTGCTGACCGATGCGATCTGCTATTCGATGTGGGTGGCGATCCTGTTCTCCACCGCGCGCCTGGCGCCGGCCTTCAACCGCTTCACCCGCGCACGGTCGAGCGCCGACCTGGTGGTCGCGCAGGCGCCGGTGACCGGCCCGGTGACCGCGGACGCGGTGCTGCTGTGGCTGGGCATGGCGCTGCTGGCCGCGGCCGGTTCGGCGTGGCTGGCGGCCTTCCTGCCGACCTCGGACATGGTCAGTGCCACCACCTGGTCGATCCTGATCGCGACCGTCGCCGGGCTGGCCGTCGCGCACACGCCGCTGGCGCGTTTTCCCGGCGCCAGCCGGATCTCCGGCGCGCTGCTGATCTTCGTGGTCGCGGTGATGGCGTCGCAGAGCAATTTCAGCGGCATCGCCACCGCGCCGCTGTACCTGCTGTGCGGCGCGTGCATCATCGCCATCCACGCATTGTTCATGCTGCTGGCCGCGCGCCTGTTCCATTTCGACCTGTACCTGTGCGGCATCTCCTCGCTGGCGCACATCGGCGGCGTCGCCGCCTCGCCGATCCTGGCCGCCACGTACTCGCCGGTGCTGGTCCCGGTCGCGGTCCTGCTGGCGCTGCTCGGCTATATCCTTGGCACCGGTTTCGGCCTGCTGATGGCCACGGTGCTGTCTTCGATGGCTCCCGTCTGAGGCCCACCCGAGATGAACTCCATGCGCTTTCCGTTGCCGACCCTCGCCGCCGCACTCGCACTGACCCTGCTGGCCGCGACACCCGCATGGGCGCGCGAACCGGCCGCCCCGATGCAGGTGCCGGCGAGCGGCGTGATCGGCGTCGAGGAAGCCTATCTGTCGCCGGAGTTCTGGGTGTCGCGACTGGCCCAGGACGATGCAGGCACGCCCGACCGCGTGGTGATGGATCGCGCCGCGATCGAGGCGCAGAACGCCAGGCTGCTGCGCATGGACGATTCCATGCACGACCTGCGCGCGCTGCCGGCCAGCCTCGACCGCGCGCAGGTCGCCGCGTGGATCGACAACCTGTCGCAGCGCCCGGAACGCCAGCTCTACGACGTCGACCACAAGCCGGTGCCCGCGGCCACGCTGGACGCGATCGTCGCCAACCTCGACCTCGACGCGATCCCGGCCACGCAACCCACGCGCTACGGCATGGTGGTGCGGCGCGCCGCGTTGCGCACCTTCCCCACCGGGCTGCGGGTGTTCAGCAGCGACGACGACACCGACATCGACCGGTTCCAGGAGAGCGCGCTGTTCCCCGGCGCGCCGGTGGCGATCGTGCACCAGAGCGGCGACGGCCAATGGCTGTTCGTCGTGAGCCCGCGCTACGCGGCGTGGATCGAGGCGCGATCGGTCGCCGAGGGCACGAAGGACGCGGTCTTCGCATACGTCAACAAGGCGCCCTACCGGGTCGTCACCGGTGCCAAGGTGCGCACGGTGTTCACCCGCGAGCAGCCACGGCTGTCGGAACTGCAGCTGGACATGGGCGTGCGCGCGCCGCTGGCCGACGCGCCACCGGACCGGCCCGTCAACGGCCAGCACCCGTACACGTCGTGGATACTGGAACTGCCGCTGCGCGACGCCGACGGCGGCCTGGCGTTTGCCCCGGCGCTGCTGCAGAAGAATACCGATACCGCCGGCGACTACCTGCCGCTGACCCGCGCCAACATCATCCGCCAGGCCTTCAAGTTCCTCGGCGAGCGCTACGGCTGGGGCCATTCGTACAATGGTCGCGACTGCAGCGGCTTCGTCTCCGAGGTCTACCGCAGCATGGGCGTGCAGCTGCCGCGCAACACCAGCGACCAGGCCGTGAGTCCGGCGCTCGACCGCATCCACTTCGAACCCGGCGACGGCCGCGACAAGCGCATGGCCGCGGTGGCCGCGTTGCAGGTCGGCGACCTGGTCTACATCCCCGGCCACGTGATGATGGTGATCGGCCGCATCGGCGACGTGCCCTACATGATCCACGACACCAATGGCGGCAGCTACCTCGGCGCCGACGGCGAGCTGCATTCGATGCACCTCAACGCGGTCTCGGTGACGCCGCTGACGCCGCTGATGTTCAACGCGAAACAGGACTACATCGACCGCATCACCAACATCGTGCGGATTTCGAACGACACGTCCCGTCCATGAACGCCGCGAAGGAAAGCCAGGCACGCATGAATATTCCCGCGAAGACCACCGCTTCGAAGGCCCGCGCATGAAGATCACCAGCATCGGGTTCGGCATGCTGCGGGTTCCGCTGAAGACGCCGTTCAAGACCGCGCTGCGCACGGTCGAGCAGGTCGAGGACATCGTGGTGATGGTCCATACCGACGGTGGCCAGGTCGGCTACGGCAGCGCGCCGGCCACCGCGGTGATCACCGGCGACACCCACGGCTCGATCATGGACGCGGTGCGCCACTACATCGCACCGCGCCTGATCGGGCAGGAGATCGCCGACCTCAACCGCATCACCCACCTGGTCCAGGGCGCGATGGAAAAGAACACCAGCGCCAAGGCCGCGGTGGAGATCGCGGTCTACGACCTGTGGGGCCAGCTGTACGGCGCGCCGCTGTACAAGCTGCTGGGCGGCGGCGATCCGGTGGTCACCACCGACATCACCATCAGCGTCGACTACATCGACAAGATGGTGGCCGATTCGATCGACGCCGTGGAACGCGGCTTCGAGTCGCTGAAGATCAAGGTCGGCAAGGACATCGGGGTCGACATAGAGCGCACCAAGGCGATCCACGCCGCGGTCGAGGGCCGCGCCCTGCTGCGGCTGGACGCCAACCAGGGCTGGACCGCCAAGCAGGCGGTGTACGCGCTGCAGACGCTGGAGGACGCCGGGGTCAAGCTGGAACTGGTCGAGCAGCCGGTCAAGGCCTACGACCTGGAAGGCCTGCGCTACGTCACCGAGCGGGTACATACGCCGGTGATGGCCGACGAAAGCGTGTTCGGGCCGATGGAAGTGATCGAGTTGATCCGGATGCGCGCGGCCGACATCGTCAACATCAAGCTGATGAAGACCGGCGGCATCTCCAACGCGGTGCGGATCGCCGACATCTGCGGCATGCACGGGGTCGAATGCATGATCGGCTGCATGCTGGAAGGCAGCATCGGGGTGGCCGCGGCGGTGCACCTGGCGGTGGCCAAGTCCGACGTGATCACCAAGGTCGACCTCGACGGGCCGTCGCTGTGCCAGTACGACCCGGTCACGGGCGGGGTGATCTTCAACGAGTCGGAGATCACCGTCACCGATGCGCCGGGACTGGGGATCCGCGAAATCCGCGGCCTGGTCCCGATCGCCGACGACCAGGCCGCCTGAGGGCCCTGCCGATGTCGGCGCTGGTCAAGATCCGCTCCGAGCGCGACCGGATGTCGGCGATCGAGCGCCGGATCGCCGATTTCGTGCTCGAGAACGCGCAGCTGCTGCGCGACTACTCCTCGCAGCAGCTGGCCAACGCCGTGGGCATCAGCCAGTCGAGCGTGGTCAAGTTCTGCCAGAAGCTCGGCTTCAAGGGCTACCCCGACCTGAAGTTCTCGATCAGCGAGGCGCTGGTGCGCGCCGACAACGGCCACGGCGCGATCACGGCCGAGGCTGCCCCGCACGACCGCAAGTCGACCCTGGCCTCGAGCCTGTGGCGGCGCAAGTCCGAGGCCGAGGAAGCCACCCGCCTGATCAACCCGCCCGAGGCGATCGAGGCCGCGGCCATGGCGATCGCCGCCGCCGGCAAGGTGTTCATCATCGGCCTGGGCGAGGACGACATCCACGCCCGCGCGTTCTCGCTGAAGCTGTCGCTGCTCGGGATCCTGAGCGTGCACAACTTCGACACCGCGCACATGACCGCGAGCATGTCGGCGGCCGGCCCCGGCGACGTGCTGCTGGTGTTCTCCGAGCACGGCAAGCAGCCGGCGCTGTGCCAGATCTGCCGCTACTTCCGCGAGCAGCGCGGTCGCGTCATCACCGTCACCCGCCATACCTCCAATGCGCTGCGCGCGAATGCCGACATCGCGCTATTGGTATCGGCGCACGACGAGCGCGCGCACATCGAGCCGCTGCTCTACCATTCGGCGCTGCAGCACCTGCTCGACGGCCTGTTCGTGACCCTGTGCGAAGCCGACGGCGAGCGCCATGCCAGCCTGCTGGCCAACCTCGAGCGGATCCAGCCGCTGCTCGAACCCTGACGCCAAGCCGGGCATTGCCCGGCGCCACCCGGGATTGCCGATGCCTCGACTCCTGCTTGCCGCCGCCGTGCTCGCCCTCGCCTCCTGTGTGCACGCGCCCCCCGACGCCGGCAACGCGACGCGCTGGCAGCACGCGCGGCAGATGGTCGTGGTCACCACCGGCGGCTGGGACGACGTCCATGGCCAGCTGCGCACGTTCGAGCGCGGCGACGACGAGGCATGGCGCGAAGCCGGCGGCGCGCGCCCGGTGGTGATCGGCCGCACCGGCGCGGCCTGGGGCATCGGCCTGCACGACATCCCCGCCGGCGACGCCGGCCCGCTGAAGCGCGAAGGCGACGGCCGCAGCCCGGCGGGCGTGTTCGCGATCGGCGAAGCCTTCGGTTATGCCGCGACCGCCACCACCGCCCTGCCCTATGCGGCGATGGGCGCATCGGATTACTGCATCGACGTGAGCGGTTCGCCGCTGTACAACCGCATCGTCGACGCCGCTGACGTCGGCGCCGATGCGGTCCGGGGGTCCACCGAACCGATGCGTCGCGACCTGCATGCCGGCGGCGACCAGCGCTATCGCCTCGGCTTCGTGATCGAACACAACCCCAAGGCGCTGCCGATGGCAGGCAGTTGCATCTTCGCGCACCTGTGGAAATCGCCGGACACCGCCACCGCCGGCTGCACCGCGATGCAGGCCGGGACGATGCAGGCGCTGCTGGCGTGGCTGGAGCCGAAGCGGCAGCCGGTGTTCGTGCTGCTGCCGCAGGCCGAATACCGACGCCTGCAACACGCATGGCAACTGCCGGCACTGGAGCCGCAAGAATGAGCGCGACCGCCCGCATCCTCACCGGCCTGGCCTCAGGCGCATTGATCGGCCTGCTGCTGGCGTGGCTGGATCCCGCGCTGGGCGTCCAGGTGGCCGACATCGTGCAGCCGTTCGGCAAGCTCTGGCTCAACGCGCTGCAGATGACGGTGGTGCCGCTGGTGCTGGCGCTGGTGATCGTCGGCGTCAACACCGCCAGCGACGCCGCCAGCTCCGGCCGCACCGCGCGGCGCGCGATCGTCGTCTTCCTGCTGATCCTGTCGGGCGCTGCGGCATTCACCGCGCTGGTGGCGCCCCTGGCGCTGTCGCTGCTGGCCCCGGACCCGGGCCTGGCCGCGGCCCTGCATGGCGCGTCCGGCACCGCCGCGACGGTCACGGCGCCGGCCAACTGGGCCGATTCGCTGACCGCGATGATCCCCAGCAACGCGATCGCCGCCGCCGCGCAGAGCGCGATGCTGCCGCTGGTGGTGTTCGCGCTGTTCTTCGGCTTCGCGCTGACCCGGATCGGCGCCGACCACCGCGCGAAGATGGTCGACTTCTTCCAGGCCATCGCCGACGCCATGATCGTGGTGGTCCGCTGGGTGCTGTGGGCGGCGCCGGCCGGCGTGTTCGCGCTGATCCTGGCGGTGTGCGCGCGCGCCGGGCTTGGCATGATCAGCGCGCTCGGCGTCTACATCCTGCTCGAATGCCTGCTCTACCTCGCCGCCACGGTGATGATGCTGCCGCTGGCGGTGTTGTGGGGCGGCGAGGGCCTGCGCCGGTTCGTCGCCGGGCTGGTACCTGCGCAGGTGGTCGCGGCCAGCACCCAGTCCTCGCTGGCCTCGCTGCCGGCGATGCTGCAGAGCGCCGACCGCCAGCTCGGTTATCCGCGGCAGGTCGCTTCGCTGGTGCTGCCGATGGCGGTGTCGCTGTTCCGCATCACCAGCCCGATCCAGTACATGGCCACCGCCTGCTTCATCGCCTGGGCGTTCGGGGTCGACCTCACCGCGACCCAGCTGGCCACCGGTGCGGTGCTGTCGGTGCTGATCAGCATGGGTTCGGTGGGCCTGCCCGGCCAGGTGAGCTTCATGGCCACCAACCTGCCGGTGACCACCGCGATGGGCCTGCCGCCGGGGCCGCTCGGGTTGCTGCTGGCCGTGGACACCATCCCGGACGTGTTCGCCACCGTCGGCAACGTCAGCGCGGACCTGACCGCCACCAGCGTGGTGGTGCGGCAGTCGCGCAATGACGCGGCGCAGCCCTGAGAGGCCAGCCATGCCGGGGCCTTCCGGCGGCCTGGCGACGCAGGTCGCCGGCGCGACCATGGAAAACCCCTGAAATGGAGCATGCCGCGCACGCCGCAAGCCGCAATGCTGTCCCGGCACGGACGCTCGTGCGAAAATCGCCGGGTTCTGGCCCCGTAGCTCAGCTGGATAGAGCGGTCCCCTCCTAAGGGACAGGTCGTGCGTTCGAATCGCGCCGGGGCCGCCAGATGCATGCAGGTCCTTCTGCAAGAGCCCGCACATCCCCGTGCGGGGATCCAAGTGAAACGCCCGCTCGGGCAGGCATCCGGCCCTTTCTGGCGGTCCTGCACGAGTGGCATTACCGGAGTTTCGACATGACCCACCCCGTCCTTACCGCCCTCGGCCTCGGCGACAACGAGTCCGGCACCTTCCTCGGCAACGGCGAGTGGTCCAGGACCTCCGATGCCGGCGTGCTGGAGCCGGTGAACCCGACCGACGGCACGGTGCTGGCGCGGGTGCAGGCGTCCTCCCAGGACGACTACGACACCATCGTCGAGCGCGCCCAGGCCGCGTTCAAGGTCTGGCGCACGACCCCTGCGCCGCGCCGCGGCGAGGCGATCCGCCTGTGCGCCGACGCGCTGCGCGCGCACAAGGACGCGCTGGGCTCGCTGGTGGCGCTGGAGATGGGCAAGTCCAAGCCCGAGGGCGACGGCGAAGTGCAGGAGATGATCGACATCGGCGACTTCGCCGTCGGCCTCTCGCGCCAG
>JAKFDF010000045.1:0-1959 GCA_036676275.1 Lysobacter sp. | reverse complement strand
GCGTTGCTCGAACTCGCCCTTCATGCTCGCGCCGGCCTGCAGCAGGCCGACATCCAGGGCGCGCAGCTCGACGTCCTTGAGGCTCGGCGGCACGTCGCCGGCGACGATGCGCAGGGCGAAGCCCTCGACCACCGCAGTCTTGCCGACCCCGGCCTCGCCGGTGAGGATCGGGTTGTTCTGCCGGCGGCGCATGAGGATGTCGACCAGTTGGCGGATCTCCTCGTCGCGCCCGACTATGGGGTCGAGCTTGCCGCTGCGCGCCTGCTCGGTGAGGTCGACGGTGAAACGCTTGAGCGCCTCCTGCTTGCCAAGGGCGCTGGGGGCCATGGCCCCGCTGGCTTCGCCCGGCGCGCTGCCGGCGTTGAAGCCGTCGCTGGCGGCCAGGCGGTTTTCCGGTGAGCCGCCGAGGTAGTCGTCGAAGCGTTCGGTGAGGCTTTCCACCTTGATCTTGTCGAACTCGCGGGAGATCGCCGACAGCGCGTGGCGCAGGCCCGGCGTCTTGAGGATGCCGACCACCAGGTAGGCCGTGCGCACCTGGCTTTCGCCGAACATCAGGCTGCCGTAGACCCAGCCGCGCTCGACCGCTTCCTCGACATGCGCGGACAGGTCGGTGATCGAGGTGGAGCCGCGCGGCAGGCGCTCCAGGGACTCGGTGATGTCCCTGGCCAGGCGCGCCGGGTCGAGGTTGAACTGGCGGACCAACTGGTGCAGGTCGGAGTCCTGCAACTGCAGGATCTGCTGCAGCCAGTGCACCAGCTCGACATAGGGGTTGCCGCGCAGCTTGCAGAATACCGTGGCGGCTTCGATGGCCTTGTAGGCCAGGCTGTTCAACTTGCCGAACAACGCGGCGCGGCTGATCTCACTCATGCTCGCTGCTCCTTATTCTGTTGTGCCGCTTGGCTGGCGTAGTCGCGGGCCAGCAGGAGGTCCGCGGCGTCCGCGGGCGGACGGCCGAGCCAGGTGTCGAAGCCCAACCGGGTCTGGCCGTCGAGGTCGATGCGCGGCACTTCGTCGCGCTGCAGCACCAGGTTGACCTCCCAGTCCAGCTCGTCGCCCTGGTGCTCGGCGACCCAGGCGGCCAGCTCGAGGAAGTTATCCTGGCCGGGCAGCAGGCGTTGGTACTGTTCCAGGCTCAGCGGCCCGAGGCGGATGCGGAACTTGTGCTGGCGATCCCAGACATGACTGCCCAGGCACAGGTCGCTGCCGAGCGAGCAGGCTGCGGCGCCCAGCTGGCTGTAGCGCGGCAGCTGCAGCCACTGGCCAACGTACTCCTCGATGCGCACCGGCACCTCGAAATAGCTCGCCAGGATGGCGCGCAAACCATCCGGGTAACGGGTCTGCGCCGCCAGGTGGCCGGTGAAGTGGTAGCGCGCCGAATCGGTGAGCGGGCCTTGGCCGAGCAGGCTGGTCATGCCGCGGCCGGACAGCGCGGCGAGGCGCATCGACCAGTAGTCGTGGTCCGGGCGGTCATGGCTGACGGTCGGCCGTGCCTCGGCCCAGGCGCGGTAGAACAGGCTCAGCAGGCGGTGGTTGAACACGTCGAGGAAGCGCTTGAAGGTGGCGTCGCCACTGTTGCGCTGGCGCTCGCGGGCGTATTCGGTCAGGTGCAGCGGCAGCGGGCCGTTCGGCCCGGTCAGGCCGAAGAAGAACTGCTCGATGCGTGGCGCAACACCTTCGCCGCCGGGCTCGATGCTGGCCAGGGTGGCCGGGGCGAAGCCGCAGTCGGGCTTCTGCCCCAGGCGCAGTGGATCGTCGCGCAAGCGCACGGAATGGCCGATGCGTGGCCGGTCGGTGGCCTCGCACTCGATGCGCCGCAGGGCCTGGAAGAAGTCGTACGCCCAGGGTTCGGCCGCCATCCGGGCCAGGCTGTTCAGAGGTTCGGTCGGCATCCGGGGTGCGCCTGCCATCGCATGATTTCGCCGCGCTCGGTGCTGCGCAGCACGGTTTCGGTGAAGCTGT
>JAKFDF010000044.1:0-9247 GCA_036676275.1 Lysobacter sp. | reverse complement strand
TTCGTCGGCCTGTCGGTGACGCTGCTGGGCTACCGCGCGCTGGAGACCTACGGCGCCGCCAACCAGATCAGCGCGCTGGTCGGGCTGGGCCTGTACCGCGAGCTGGCGCCGGTGCTGACCGCGCTGCTGTTCATCGGCCGCGCCGGCAGTTCGATCGCCGCCGAGCTGGGGCTGATGCGCGCCACCGACCAGATCACCGCGCTCGGGCTGATGGCGATCGACCCGGTCGCCAAGGCGGTCGCGCCGCGCTTCTGGGCGGCGCTGGTCAGCGTGCCGTTGCTGACCGCGCTGTTCTGCTCGCTGGCGATCAGCGCGAGCTACTTCGAGGCCGTGCACGTGATCGGGATCGAAGCCGGTTCCTTCTGGCAGGTGCTGAAGGACGCGGTCGATTTCCGCGAGGACTTCTGCGTCGCCTTCATCAAGGCGGCGGTGTTCGGCGGCACCGCGGCGCTGGTCGCGTCCTATGTCGGCTACCACGCCGAGCCGACCATCGAGGGCACCTCGGTGGCGACCACCCGCGCGGTGGTGAACGCCTCGTTGCTGGTGCTGATGTTCAATTTCGTGCTGTCCGCCTTCCTGTTCCGGTGATCGCCGGCCCACCCCTCCAAGCAGTCATCCTGAGCGTAGCGAAGGATCCGTTTCACAAGCCATCGCGTACGGCCGGCAGCAGATCCTTCGCTGCGCCAGGGCGACGGGAAAAGAAAAGGTGATTCCATGAGCGTTCGCGGTCCCCGTCTCGAATTCGCGGTCGGCGCCTTCCTGCTGCTGTCGCTGGCGTCGTTGCTGGTGCTGGCGCTGGCGTCCACCAACGGCAAGTTCGGCTTCGGCCATGCCACCTACCCGCTCAAGGCGCGCTTTACCAACCTCGGCCAGCTGCGGCCCAACGCGCCGGTCAAGATCGGTGGCGTGACGATCGGCAATGTGGCCGACATTCAGCTGGATCCGGTCAAATTGGACGCCGTCGTGACGCTCGCCATGGATGCCCGCTACCAGGACCTGCCGGCGGACACCTCGGCGGGCATCCTCACCGGCGGCCTGCTCGGCGAGAGTTACATCGGCTTGCAGCCCGGCGGCGACGTCGAGACCTTGAAGGCCGGCGACGAGATCGCATTCACCACGCCGGCGGTCGACCTGATCCAGATGGTCGGCAAGTACATGTTCGGCGGCGGCAAGCCCGCGGCCGATGCCGGCGGCGAAGCCACCGACGGCGCCACGCCCGGCGACACCGATAATCCGCCCCCCACGGAATGATGCCCATGAAACTGTCCAGCCTCGTCCTCGCCTCCGTCCTGCTCGCCGTCGCGCCCGCCGCGATGCCGGCGCAGGCGGCCGCGCCCGCCACGGCCACCCAGGCCTCGCCCAGCAAGCTGGTGCTCGACAACAGCACCCGCATCCTGTCCACGCTGGAGGAGCGCCGCGCCGAGTTCACCGCCGACCGCGGCAAGCTCGAGCAGTTCGTGGCCGGCGAGTTCAACAGCATGTTCGACCGCGACTACGCCGCGCGCCAGGTGCTCGGCCGGCACGGCCGCGGCGCGTCGGATGCCGACGTCAAGCTGTTCGCCGACGCGCTCGCCGACAGCCTGATGCGCCGCTACGGTTCCTCGCTGCTGGATTTCAACACCAGGCTGCGGGTGCGGATCAAGTCCGAAACCACGCTGCCGCGCGGGCTCGGGGTCAAGGTCGCCAGCGAGATGCTGCGCAGCGGCGGCGAGCCGATCCCGGTCGATTACCTGATGCGCAAGTCCGGCGGCAGCTGGAAGGTGTTCGACGTGATGGTCGAGGGCGTGTCGTTCGTGCAGACCTTCCGCCAGCAGTTCGACAACGAGCTCACCCACAAGTCGATCAGGCAGCTCGCCGCCGAACTGCGCACCGGCAAGGTGCAGGCCGATGCCGGCCGCTGAGCCGGCCACGGTCGAGCGTGCCGGCGCGACGCTGCGTTTCGGCGGCGCGCTGCAGCGCGACGCCATCGCCGCGCTCTGGCGCGTCGCGTTGCCGCTGGCCGGCGATGCAAACCGCTTCGACCTTGCTGCGGTGACCCGCGTCGACAGCGCCGGCGTGGCGCTGCTGGCCGAGATCGCCGCACGCATCGGCGCGCCCGTCGCCATCGACGGCACGCCGCCGGGCTTGGCGGAATTGCGCGCCGCTTACCGGTTGACGCCGGGCCTTGCGTTTGCCTGAGCGCCCTTGCCGGCAATTCCGCCGGCATCCGGCAGCGATTAAACTGCGGCCCCCATGCGTGCACTCTCCCTCGTTGTCCTGACCCTGGCGCTGGCGTCGCAGCCGGCGCTCGCGCAGCTTGCGCCGGCAGCGTCGCAACCGGTGCCGCAAGCCACGGCGCCGGAAAACTGCATCGTGGGCGCGGGCGCCGACAGCCAGGCGGCACCCGACTGCGCACCCGACGCGAACGCTGCGGCAGAGCCGGCAGCCGCGGACGCGCCGGAGGCGGCGACCGCAACCCAAGGGCAGGACGGCGCCGGCGAGCCGCCGGTCGCACCCGTCGCCGACGCGGCCTCGCAACCCACCCAGGCCGAGCTCGATTACGCCGCGCTGTACGGCACCCAGGACTACGACCCGATCGCCGATCCCAGGCTGCCGGCGCCGGCGGAACTGCCGGCGAGCTACGACCCCTGGGAAGGGATCAACCGCAAGGTGCACCGCTTCAACAACGCGGTCGACCGCCGCATCGCCAAGCCATTGGCCAACGCCTACGTGGCGGTGGTGCCGCGGCCGGTGCGGCTGGGCGTGGGCAACTTCTTCGCCAACCTCGGGCAACCGGTGGCCGCGCTCAACGCGCTGCTGCAGGGCAAGCCGAAACAGGCGGCGCAGGCGCTGGGCCGCTTCGCGCTCAACGCCACGCTCGGCATCGGCGGCATCTTCGACCCCGCGTCCGATGCCAACCTGCCGTATCGCGACGAGGATTTCGGGCAGACGCTGGGCACGTGGGGCTGGGAGCGCTCGCGTTACGTCGAGCTGCCGCTGTTCGGCCCGCGCACCATGCGCGACGTGCTGGGCCTGGTCGGCGACGGCCAGCTGTCGCCGATCCGCCAGGTCGAGGACGATCCCACTCGGGTATTCCTGCAGGGCCTGCAACTGGTCGACGTGCGCACGCAGCTGTTCGCGGTCGACAGCATGCGCGAAGGCGCAGCCGACGATTACGCGCTGGTGCGCGACGCCTGGCTGCAGCGGCGCCGCTACCAGATCTTCGGCGACCGCAAGCTGCAGGACGAGGAGTTGCCCGAATACCTGCGCGAGGACACCGGCAATCCCAGCGTCCCGGCCGATGCGATGCCGATCATGCCGGCCGGCGGCAACTAGGCGCCGCCGTACTATTTTGTAGGAGCGCCTTATAGGCGCGAGCTCATCTGAGGGCGAGGCGGTTGGCAAAGCTCGCGCCTATAAGGCGCTCCTACATCCGCGTTTGAATCATTCCTCGGCCACGTCCGGGGGCAGGCCCAGCAGCCCGATGCCATCCTCGCCGGGTAACGATTCGACATCGCGCAGCGAGCGCTGGATCGCGCGCGTGCGCACCCCGGTCTGCTCGATCTTGTTGCTGGCTTCGGCCAGCTTCTTCTGCACCCCGTCGAGCACGTCGCCGAACTTGCCGAACTCGGTCTTGACCGCGCCCAGCGTGCGCCAGACCTCGCTCGAGCGCTTCTCGATGGCCAGCGTGCGGAAGCCCATCTGGAAGCTGGTCATCAACGCCAGCAGCGTGGTCGGGCCGGCGACCGCGATGCGGCAGTCGCGCTGCAACGCCTCGACCAGCCCGGGCCGCCGCAGCACCTCCGCGTACAGGCCTTCGGTCGGCAGGAACAGGATCGCGAACTCGGTGGTGTGCGGCGCGGCCACGTACTTGTCGCAGATCCGCTGCGCTTCCAGCCGCACCCGCCGCTCCAGCGCGTCGCCGGCATTGCGCGCGGCCTCGACGTCGGCGCGTTCCTGCGCATCGAGCAGGCGCTCGTAATCCTCGCGCGGGAACTTGGCGTCGATCGGCAGCCAGACCGGCGTATCGCCGCTGGAGCCGGGGAAGCGCACCGCGAACTCGACCCGCTCGCTGCTGCCGGGAACGGTGGCGACGTTGGCCGCGTACTGGTCGGGGGCGAACACCTGCTCCAGCAGGCCGGCCAACTGCACCTCGCCGAACACGCCGCGCGACTTGACGTTGCCCAGCACCCGCTTGAGGTCGCCGACGCCGGTCGCCAGCTGTTGCATCTCGCCGAGCCCGCGCTGCACGTGCTCCAGCCGCTCGGAGACCAGCCGGAACGATTCGCCCAGGCGCGTTTCCAGCGTGCTCTGCAGCTTCTCGTCGACCGTCGCCCGCATCTGCTCGAGCTTGGCTTCGTTGCCCTGCTGGAGTTCGCGCAGCTTCTGCTCCAGCGTCGCGCGCATCTCGCCGATGCGCTGCTCGTTGCGCTGGGTCAGCTCGTTGAGGCGCTGGCCGAGCGCCTCGGCGAAGCGCTGCTGCAGCTCGGCGCCCTCGCTGCGCGCCTTGCGCGCGTCCTCGGTCAGCACCTCGCGCAGCACGTCCAGGCGCTGGTCGGTGCGCGCGGTGAAGTCGTTCAGGCGCAGGCCGAAACCCTCGATGCGCTGCTCCTGCTGCGCCGACAGGCTGTCGAGCTGCTGGCGCAGCTCGCCGCGGCCGTCGCGCTGTTCCTCGCGCAACGCCGTCTCCAGCATGCGCTCGGGCCTGCGCAGCAACAGCAATGCGAGCAGCAGCAGCGCCACGAGGACGGCGATGCCGACGGCAGCCAGCAGCGGCAGGAGCAATGCGGATTCGGCCATGGCGCCAGTCTAGCCCGGTCGGTCCCGCGGGATGAGACGGCCCACGGCCGTCATCGGGCGCATACCCGCAGGAAACTAGCATCGGCGCCATGGAGACCAGACGACAGGCGCAGCTCCTGTTCCGCCGTTACGGCAACCGCGACGGGCATTCCGGCGTCGTGTCCTACGCGCTCGTCGGCAGCGGCATCGCGGTGCGTTTCGCCGATGGGGCGGTCTACCTTTACGACCGCCACTGCCCCGGCCCGATGCACGTGGCGCGGATGAAGGCGTTGGCGCACGATGGCCGCGGGCTGGCGACCTACATCAGCCAGCGCGTCGGCCGGCGCTATACGGCGCGCCTGGACGCCGAAGCGGCGTCACTGCTCGCCGGCCCCCTTCACAAGACCCGGCAGAACACAGCCTTGAGGTAGCGCGATTCGGGAACCTGCGCCAGGAACGGATGGTCCGGGCCGGCGCCGGCGACCTTCAGCACCTGCACCGTGCGCCCGGCGTAGAACGCGGCGCGGCGCAGCATGCCGAGGAATTCCTCCTCGCTGACCAGGCCCGTGCACGAGAACGTCGCCATCAGGCCGCCGGGCTTGACCACGCCCAGCGCGAGCTTGTTCATGTCGAGGTATTTCTTCAGCGCCGGGATCACCTGGTCGCGGTCGCGGGTCATCTTGGCGGGGTCGAGGACCACCACGTCGAACAGGTCGCCGCGGTTGCCGGCATCGCGCAGCCACGGGAACAGGTCGGCCTGCACGAACTTGATGCGTGCGTCGTTCAACTTGGCGTTGCCGCGGGCGATGGCCAGCACGTCCTCGTCGATGTCGACCCCGACCACCTCGTCGGCGCCGCGCACCGCCGCATACACGCCGAAGCCGCCAGTGTTGCAGCACAGGTCGAGCACGCGCTGCCCGGCGCACAGCTGCGACAGCCATTGCCGGTTGTCGCGCTGGTCGGCGAAGAAGCCGGTCTTGTGCGCGCCGGCGGGATCAGCGCGGAAACGGATGCCGTGCTCGGTGATGATCGCCGGCGCCGCCGGTTCCGAACCGCGGAAATCGAACGACTCCTGTTTCTGCACGTGCTCGTCGGCGAACGCGTGGAACCGGCAGCCGGGGAACTGCGCGCGCAGCGCGTCGTAGATCCACTCGCGGTGACGGAACATGCCGGCGCTGAAGAATTCGACCACCAGCAGGTCGGCGTAGCGGTCGACCACCAGGCCGCTGAGGCCGTCGCCCTCGGAATGGACCACGCGCCAGGCGTCGCTGACGGCATCGAGCTTGAGCAGGTCGCGACGCAGCGACACCGCCGCGGCGACCTTGCGCGCGAACCAGCCGGCATCGACCTGGATGTCGCGGTCGGCCTCCAGGATCCGCAACGCGATCCGCGAATGGCCGTTGTAGAAGCCGCGCCCGACCCACTCGCCGTCGACCCCGACGATCTCGACGATGCTGCCGGGTTTCGGCCGCTGCACGGGCTTTTCCACCAGCTTCTGGAAGATCCACGGATGGCTGGAGCGCCAGGCGTTCTTGAGCCGGACCACGGTCGGTTCGCTGTTCATCGCGCCATTTTACGCACCGGCCCGCCTTCGCCCGGCTTGCGGGGGGCCGATTGCCCTCGCCCCGCGGAGCGGGGAGAGGGACAGGTTCGCGCAGCGAACCAGGGTGAGGGGTGCCGCTGTGCAAGCACGGAACGCACCACGCCACCTCCGCCTGCCGCCACTGCGCGGGCCCCTCATCCGCCCTGCGGGCACCTTCTCCCCGCAAGCGGGGAGAAGGAAGAGCCACGCCGCCTTCCCGCAAACGGGGAGAAGGAAGAGCCAAGCCGCCTTTCCGCAAGCGGGGAGAAGGAAGAGCCACGCCGCCTCCCCGCTCGCGGGGAAGAGGCAAGACCTCGCCCGCCTGCGGGGAAGGCGCTGCATCCCTTGCATCGGCGCGATCCGCCGCCATCCTCGTGGCATGCACCTGCCCGTCCACGATTCCGCGCTCGATCCCGCGCACCAGCGCGAGCTCGACCGCCGCCGCCTTTGGCGCGCGTTCAACGCCAGCCTGGGCTTCGTGCTGGTGCTGCTGGTGGTCTTCAGCGCGCAGCAGGCGTTCGACTGGCGGGCGCTGGCCGTTGCGCCGCAGTCGCCGGCCGGGCTGCTCGGATTGCTGACCGCGCCGCTGCTGCACGGTTCGCCCGAACACGTCGGCGCCAACGCGGTGTCGCTGCTGCTGCTGGGCACGCTGGCGGGCACCGTGTATCCGCGGGCCACGCTGCGCGCGCTGCCGCTGCTGTGGCTGGGCTCGGGGCTGGGCGCCTGGCTGCTCGGCGTCGCCGGCACCCATCACCTCGGCGCCAGCGGCGTGACCCATGGCCTGATGTTCCTGGTGTTCGCGCTCGGCCTGCTGCGCCGCGACCGCCCGGCGATCGCCGCGGCGATGATCGCCTTCATGCTGTATGGCGGCATGCTGTTGACGGTGTTGCCTCGCGAACCAGGGGTGTCGTGGCAGGCGCACCTGGGCGGTGCGCTGGCCGGGCTGCTGGCGGCCTGGCTGTTCCGCCGCAGCGATCCGTTGCCGCCGCGCAAGCGCTACAGCTGGGAGCTGGAGGAGGAACTCGCCGCGCAGGCGGCCGCCACCGCCGATGCCGAGCGCGGACAGTTCGAGCCGGCCTCGCCTCAGGACGTGCCGGTGCTGTGGCAGCGGCCGGAACCGGAACGCGGCGCGGTGCTGCCTTTCCCCCGGCGCCGGCGCGACGAACCCTGAAAGACACGACGCCCGGCCACGGCCGGGCGTCGTGTCCTCATTGCCGCGAGGATCAGAACCTGGCGCTGAACTGCAGGCCCCAGGTGCGCGGCTCGTTGAGCATGCCGGTGAGGTTGTTGAAGTCGATGCCCGACACCGCCGTCATCTCGTCGGTGATGTTGCGGCCGAACAGCGCCACCTCGTAATCGCCGTCGGACCAGTTGTAGCCCACGCGCAGGCCGCCTTCGAGCGACGGCTGGCTGCGGAACGAGACCGAGTCGTAGAGGAAGAAGCTGGCCTCGCTGCGGTAGGCCCAGTCGGTGTAGGCGAACAGCTCGCCGCTGGCGAACGGGATGCCGTAGCGCGCGGTGAAGTTGTAGACGTGTTTCGGCGCCTGCGGCAGCGGGTTGCCGTCGATCAGGAAATCGTCCGGGCGCGCGGTGGCGGTGTCCGGCGGATTGCGCACCTGGCACAGGTCGAGCGCGCAACCGACCACGGCCAGGTCGGCATCGTCGATCTCGGTGTCGTTGTAGCTGGCGCCCAGGGTGACCAGCAGGTTCGGGGTGAGGTAGGCCTCCAGGTCGAGCTCCGCGCCCTGGCCGTCGACCTTGTCGGCGTTGACCAGGCGCGCGATGTTGGCCTCGCCGCCGACCGCGGTCAGCTGCTGGTCGTCGACCGTGTAGCGGAACAGCGCGAAACCCAGCCGCAGGCGGTTGTCCCACAGCTGCGACTTGATGCCGGCCTCCCACGACAGCACCGTTTCGGTCTTGCCGACCGTGACCAGTTCGTTGGCGGGCAGCGAGGCGTCGGCGAACATCAACCGGCCCTGCACGCTGGGAGCGCGGAAGCCGCGGGCCACGCGCCCGTAGAGATTGGTGGCGTCGCTCAGCTTGTAGATCGCGCTCAGGTCCCAGCTGACGTCGTCATCGCTGGGGCTGACCGAGATCGGCGCGATCGGGCCGGAGCCGAACGGACCCTCGACGCGCTCGGCGACGAAGTCCTTCTCGTCCTTGGTGTAGCGCAGGCCGCCGCGCACGCTCAGGCGCTCGCTGACGTCGTAGTCGCCGGACGCGAACACCGCCCACGCGGTGTTGTCCTGGTGCTGCCTCGCATAGCCGTTCTGCGGGCCGCCGAAGCCGTCGTAGGAGAAGCTGTCGATGTCGATCTTCTCGTCGAACCAGAACAGGCCGGCCTGCCAGTCGAAGCGGCCCCATTCGTTGGATTCCAGGCGGAACTCCTGGCTCAGCTGGCGGTGCGAGGGCAGGCCGTCGGCCGACTCGGCCGGGAACAGCGCCTCGTTGGGTTCGTCGGGCGGGAAGGTGTAGATCGAGCCGCCGTCGATGTCGCCGCGGCTGTAGTAGTCGGTCACGCTCTCGTAGCCGGTGATCGAATGCAGGGTGGTGCGGCCCAGGTCCCAGCGCATGCGCAGGCTGCCGCCGACCTGGCTGAGGTTCTGCTCGTTGGCGGCGTCGACGCTGACCTTGTCGCGCTCGATGCCGTCGGCGATGTCGTTGGAGCCCGGGCGGATCGCGCCGGCGCGGAACACGCGCGCGGTGCCGTCCAGCTTGCGCATGTGCACGTTGGCCAGCGCCTCGAACGTCTCCGACGGGCTGAACAGGAACTGCAGCCGCGCGGCGGTATCGCGATAGCCCTCGAGGTCGTCGCCGGGGCCGTTGTTGGTGTTGTCGACCCAGTTGTCGCGGCGCTGGTGCAGCAGCGAGAAGCGCGCCGAAACCGTCGGCGACAGCGCGCCGGTG
>JAKFDF010000043.1:0-3915 GCA_036676275.1 Lysobacter sp. | reverse complement strand
GGTCGAAGCCTTCTTGTAGTAGTTGCGGAACTGGCGCTCCAGCAGGCCGTAGATGCGCTTGACCTTCTGCTTCTCGCGCAGCTGGGTGGCGTAGTCGGAGAGCTTGCTGCGGCGGGCGCCGGTGCCGGCGCCGTGCTGGCCGGGCTTCTGCTCCAGCTTGCACTTGGAGTCGAGCGCGCGCGCCGGCGACTTCAGGCCGAGGTCGGCGCCTTCGCGCCGGGCGAGCTTGCAGGTGGGACCGATGTAACGAGCCATTCTTATCGCCCCCTTAGACGCGACGCTTCTTCGGCGGACGGCACCCGTTGTGCGGGATCGGCGTCACGTCGATGATGTTGGTGATCTTGTAGCCGACGTTGTTCAACGAACGCACGGCCGATTCGCGGCCCGGACCCGGGCCCTTGATCCGCACTTCCAGCGACTTCACGCCATAGTCGAGCGCGACCTTGCCGGCCTTTTCGGCCGCGACCTGCGCGGCGAAGGGCGTGGACTTGCGGGAGCCGCGGAAACCGGCGCCGCCCGAAGTCGCCCACGACAGCGCGTTGCCCTGGCGGTCGGTGATCGTGATGATCGTGTTGTTGAACGAAGCGTGGACATGCGCGATGCCGTCGGTGACGACGCGCTTGATCTTCTTCTTGACTTTTGCTGCTGCTGGCTTGGCCATGTCTGTTCCTTACTTCCTGATGGCCTTGCGCGGACCCTTGCGGGTACGGGCATTGGTCCGGGTGCGCTGGCCGCGCAGCGGCAGGCCGCGGCGGTGGCGCAGGCCGCGGTAGCAGGCCAGGTCCATCAGCCGCTTGATCGCGACACCGACTTCGCGGCGCAGGTCGCCTTCGACGGCGAACTTGCCGATCTCGGCGCGCAGGCGCTCGACTTCGGGTTCCGAGAGGTCGCGGATCTTGGTCGACGGCGTGACGCCGGCGGATTCGCAGACCTTCTTCGAACGGGTACGGCCGATGCCGTAGATGCTTTGCAGCCCGACCCAGACGTGCTTCTGGGCAGGCAGGTTGACGCCGGCAATACGCGCCATGACGCGATCTCCAAACTGTTGGCGGCCGAATGCGGTGCACCCGGCGGAGTGAATCGGAAATTCTAACAGGGTCTCGGGGTTACAGGAAGCCTCGGAAGCCAAGGCTTCCGCGACCCGGCATGGGGAGTGTGCCCATGCTCCGGCGACGGTCCGGGACTGGCTGGACAGGAGGCGAGCCGCCCTGTCCGGCCCCGCGCGCTACTCTGGCGCGCGGAACGGCCCCGGACCACCCATGCGCGAGACCGCCGCACGAGTCGCCCATTTGCCGGTCCGCGCATTCGTCGGGCCGGCGGCGATTTCTTGCCATCCATGGCGCTGATGCCGGGCTCCGGAGAGCCCGGCCCGGCCGTCCATGGCCGGGGAACCAGGGGCGGGCGCGGCGGTGCCGCGCTAGCGAGCGCCCCCCCGGCCCTTGAGGTTTGCCTTCTTCAGCAGGCTCTCGTACTGGTGCGACATCAGGTGCGCCTGGATCTGGGCGATGAAGTCCATCACCACCACCACCACGATCAGCAGCGAGGTGCCGCCGAAATAGAACGAGGTGCCGAGCTTCATGCGCATGAAGTCAGGCAGCAGGCAGACCGCCACCAGGTAGGTTGCGCCCACCGCGGTCAGCCGGGTCAGCACGCCGTCGACGTAGTCGGCGGTCGCCTTGCCCGGGCGGATGCCCGGGATCAGCGCACCGGACTTCTTCAGGTTGTCGGCGGTTTCCTGCGAGTTGAACACCAGCGCGGTATAGAAGAAGGTGAAGCCCGCGATCAACGCGCCGTACAGGATGATGTGCAGCGGCTCGCCCGGCGACAACGCCTGGCTGGCCTTCTGCAGCCACGTCGCCGAGCCGGCCTGGCCGAACCAGGTGGAGGCGGTAGCCGGGAACATGATGATCGACGACGCGAAGATCGGCGGGATCACGCCCGACATGTTGAGCTTCAGCGGCAGGAACGAGGACTGGTTCATGTACGCGCTGCGGCCGCCCTGGCGGCGCGCGTAGTTGACCGTGATCCGGCGCTGCCCGCTTTCGACGAACACCACGAACCAGGTGAAGCCAAGCACCAGGATCGCGATCGCGATCACCGCCAGCGCGCTGATGTCGCCATTGCGGGCCTGTTCCAGCGTGCCCACCACCGCGCCCGGCAGCCCGGCGACGATGCCGGCGAAGATGATCAGCGACACGCCGTTGCCGACGCCGCGCTCGGTCACCTGCTCGCCGACCCACATCAGGAACATGGTGCCCGCTGTCAGCGCCACCACCGCCGTCAGCACGAAACCCATGCCGGGCGCGTAGACCACCGGGATGCCGTTGCTGGCGCCGGAACTCTGCAGCGCGATCGCGATGCCGGCCGACTGGAAGATCGCAAGCGGGATCGCGCCCAGGCGCGACCATTGGGTGATCTTGCGGCGCCCGGATTCGCCTTCCTTCTGCATCGCCTTCAGGCTGGGCAGGACCTGCACCATCAACTGCATCACGATGGACGCGGAGATATAGGGGATCACGTTCAGCGCGAACAGGCTGAAACGCGCCAGGGCGCCGCCGGAGAACATGTTGAACATGTCCACGATGGTGCCTTCCTGCGCCTCCATCAGCTGCAGCATCGCCTCCGGGTTGACGCCGGGGACGGGAATGAAGCAGCCGATGCGATACACCAGCAGCGCGCCGAGCACGAACAGCAGGCGCTGGCGCAGTTCGGTGAACTTGCCGGCGCCGGCGATCCCGGACAGTGCGTTAGCGCTTCGCGCCATGCCGTCGTTACTCCCCGACCTGGCCGCCGGCGGCCTCGATCGCGGCCTTGGCGCCGGCCGTGGCCAGCACGCCCTTGAGCACGAACTTCTTGCTGATCTCGCCCTTCTTGACGACCTTGGCCTGCTTGGCGGTCGACGGCACCAGCTTGGCGGCGCGCAGCGCGGCGAAGTCGATCTCGCCGGCCGGCAGCTTGTCCAGCTGGTACAGCAGCACTTCGGCGGTGTCCTTCTTCTTCAGCGAGGCGAAGCCGATCTTGGGCAGGCGGCGCTGCATCGGCATCTGGCCACCTTCGAAGCCGGCCTTGATCTTGCCCTTGCCCGAGCGCGCGAACGAGCCCTTGTGGCCGCGGCCGGCGGTCTTGCCCAGGCCGGAACCGATCCCGCGGCCGACGCGCTTGCGGTCCTGGCGTGCGCCCTCACCGGGGCTCAACGTGTTCATCTTCATCGAAATTACTCCTCGACCCGGACCAGGTAATGGACCGTGTTGATCAGGCCACGCACCTGGGGGCTGTCCTTCAATTCGCGCACGCTGTTCAACTTGCCCAGGCCCAAGGCCTTCACCGACAAGCGGTGGATGCCCTTGGTTCCCCGCAGGCCCTTGACCAGGCGCACCTTGATCGTGCCGGCGGCAGCTTCGTTCTTCTTAGCCATGGTGCAGGTCCTCCACCTTCTTGCCGCGCTTGGCCGCGATGCGGCTCGGCGAATGCATTTCGGACAGGCCCTTCAGGGTGGCGCGCACCAGGTTGATCGGGTTGCGCGAGCCGGTGGCCTTGGCCAGCACGTTCTTCACGCCCACCGCCTCGAGCACCGCGCGCATGGCGCCACCGGCGATCACGCCGGTACCTTCCGAGGCCGGCTGCATGTACACGTGCGCCGCGCCGTGGCCGGACTTGACCGCGTGCCACAGGGTGCCGTTGTTGAGGTCGACGCGGGACATGCCCCGGCGCGCCTGCTCCATCGACTTCTGGATCGCGACCGGCACTTCGCGCGCCTTGCCGTACCCGAAGCCGACCTTGCCGTCGCCGTCACCCACCACCGTCAGCGCGGTGAAGGTGAACTGGCGGCCGCCCTTGACCGTCTTGCTGACGCGGTTGACCGCGATCAGCTTCTCGATCATGCCGTCGTCCATTTCCTCGCGGTTGCGATCGCGA
>JAKFDF010000042.1:0-1681 GCA_036676275.1 Lysobacter sp. | reverse complement strand
CGACTTGCCGGAGCCGGACTCGCCGACTATGGCCAGCACCTCGCCCTTGGCCACCGACAGGTCGAGGCCGTCGACCACCGGCACGGCGTTGGCGTCGCCGAAGCGCACGCTGAGGTTCTTGATGTCGAGCAGGCTCATCGGGCGGACTCCGTCAGGTTTCTTTTTGTAGGAGCGGGCCATGCCCGCGAACGCTGCAATCGCGGGCATGGCCCGCTCCCACGATATGCATGGCTCATGGCAGGTTCGTAGCCCGGATGCAATCCGGGGCAGGCCGAGCACAGGGGGTTCCCGGATTTCATCCGGGCTACGAATGAGGTCATCACCGGCTCCTTACTGCGCATGCTTGAGTTTCGGGTCGAGCGCATCGCGCAGGCCGTCGCCCATCAGGTTGATCGCCAGCACGCTGAGCAGGATGGTCAGGCCGGGCAGCGAGACCACCCACCAGGCGCGCTCGATGTAGTCGCGCGCCGAGGCCAGCATGGTGCCCCACTCGGGCGTCGGCGGTTGCACGCCGAGGCCGAGGAAACCCAGGGCGGCGGCGTCGAGGATCGCCGAGGAGAAACTCAGGGTGGCCTGCACGATCAGCGGCGCCATACAGTTGGGCAGCACGGTGACGAACATCAGCCGCGGCAGTCCGGCGCCGACCAGGCGGGCGGCGGTGACGTAGTCGCGGTTCAGCTCACCCATCACCGCGGCGCGGGTCAGGCGCACGTAGGACGGCAGCGAGACGATGGCGATGGCGATCACCGTGTTGATCAGCCCGGGGCCGAGGATGGCGACGATGGCCACCGCCAGCAACAGCGAGGGCAGGGCCAGCATGATGTCCATCAGGCGCATGATCGCGGGACCGAGCAGACGCGGGAAGAAGCCCCCCACCAGGCCGAGGAGGATCCCCGGGATCAGCGACATCACCACCGAGGACAGGCCGATCAGCAGCGACAGCCGAGCGCCATGGATCAGGCGCGAGAGCAGGTCGCGGCCCAGTTCGTCGGTGCCGAGGAGGAACCGCGCCTGGCCGCCTTCCAGCCAGGCCGGCGGGGTCAGCAGGGCGTCGCGGAACTGCTCGCTGGGATCGAACGGCGCCACCCAGGGGGCGAACAGCGCGCAGAACAGCACCAGCAGCATGAAGCCCAGGCCGGCCGCGGCGCCCTTGTTGTGGGCGAAGGCCTGCCAGAATTCCTTCAGCGGCGAGGGGTAGAGCAGGGCCTGGTCGCGGAGGGGGGTAATGATCTGAGTTGTCATAGTGGGCTCCGTAGAACCTGTTCGGCCCGTAGGGTGGATGACGCTTTCTTCATCCACCGCTTGGGTGCTGTGATGGTGGATGGGTGAAGCGTCATCCACCCTACGGAATCAATTTGGGTATGCATGGTGAGTTCCTTAGCGCTGATGGCGGATGCGCGGGTTGGCCAGGCCGTAGAGGATGTCCACCACGAAGTTGACCAAAATCACCAGGCAGGCGATCAGCAGGATGCCGTTCTGCACCACCGGGTAGTCACGCGCGCCGATCGACTCGATCAGCCACTTGCCGATGCCCGGCCAGGAGAAGATGGTTTCGGTGAGCACCGCGCCGGCCAGCAGCGTGCCGACCTGCAGGCCGAACACCGTGAGCACCGGGATCAGCGCGTTGCGCAGGCCATGCACGAACACCACGCGGGCCGGCGACAGGCCCTTGGCCCGCGCG
>JAKFDF010000041.1:0-5479 GCA_036676275.1 Lysobacter sp. | reverse complement strand
CACCCAGATGGGCGGCCACGGCACCTTCACCGAGCCGCGCCTGGGCATCAGCGTCACCAACGGCACCGACGACCTGATCAGCAGCAAGCTGCCGGCCCTGCAGGCCTACCAGCTGACGCTGCTAGCGCCGCCGCCGCCGGCGGGCAGCTTCAACGCGGCCTCCGCGGCGCGTGGCGAAGCCCTGTTCGGCGGCAAGGCCGGTTGCGCCGGTTGCCACAGCGGCCCGGAGTTCACCGATGCCAACACGAAGTTGCACGACCCCAGCGAAGTGGTCAGCGAACCCGAAGCCGCGGGCGTGCCGAGCTACGCGTCGCGCACCGCGACCAAGCAGTACCGCACCGCACCGCTGAAGGGCGTGTGGCAGCACCCGCCGTACTTCCACAACGGTTCGGCGGCAACGCTGAAGGACGTGGTCGTGGCCTACAACAACAAGCAGTCGCTGGGCCTGACCAGTGCCGAGATCGCGGACGTCGCGGAATACCTCAAGTCGCTGTGATCCAGCCGGCAACACGGATCGGCGAACGATCGGGGAACGCCGTTCGGCCCGCCTGTCCCGATCCCCGGGGGCAGTCGGGGTTCCTGCCCGGGTTGCATCGCCGCCCGGGGAAGCGCGTCCGGGTCGCCGTCGGCAGGCGGCGACCCGGCCCACGCCGGCGCGGCATCGGCCGCCAGCGCCACCCATGACTGCCCAACACACGCCCCAACCGGGCCAAGGACATGATCCGTTCAATCGACCACCTGCATCGCCTGCCGCAATCGCCGATGGTTGCCGCCTGGGCGATGCGCAGTGCCGGCGCACTGGCGCTGGTGATGCTGGCGCGCTTGCTGGTGGTATCGATCAGCGCGCCGCAGTTGCCGCTGGATGAGGCAGCGGCCGCGACGGTCGACATCCTCGACGCACCGCAGCCGCTCGCGCGCTGGCACCTGTTCGGGATGCCCGAGGGCGATGCGCGGATCGTCGCGACGACGCTGGCGCTGACCCTGCGCGGCATCGTCGGCAGCAACACGCCTGGCGTGGGCTCGGCGGTGATCGCCGGGCAGGACCAGAAAGACATCGCCTACCACATCGGCGAGACCTTGCCCGGCGGCGGCGTGCTGGAGTCCATCCACGCCGGCCACGTGGTGATCCGCAACCAGGGCCAGCGCGAGTCGCTGGCGCTCACCGACAAGCGCGCCGGGCAGGCGACGAGCGGCGCCGCGGCGTCGCCGCAACCAGGCGGTCCGGTTTCCTCGTTGCCGGCACCGACGTTTGCGGCGACGACCGCGGCGATGGCCGTGTCCCCAACCGCGCCCGCCGGCGCCGCGGGCGATGCCGATGCGGCACCGGGCGCTGCCGCGCTGCTTGCCGGCCAGGCCAACGTAATGCCGGTGGTCGAGAACGGTCGCGTCGTCGGCGCCAGGATCACGGCGCCGGATGTCGCCGCGCTCGAACGCACCGGCTTGCGGCGCGACGACGTCATCCTCTCGGTCGAGGGCCAGCCGGCCGATGGCCCCGGTATCAAGCAGGCGCTCGAGGACGGGCTGCGCACGGGCGGCGACGTCACCCTGGTGGTGCGTCGCGGCGGTCGCGAGCAGACCGTGCGGATCGGGCAGTGAACGCGATGAACCGTTGCCTCTCCGCCTTGTTGCTGGCCTGCGCACTGGCCGCCTCCGCGCCGGGCGTATTGCAGGCCGGGGAGCCGGCGCAGGCGACGCTGAACCTCAAGGACGTCGACATCGGCGTGCTGGTGCAGGCGGTCAGCGAGATGACCGGCCGCAGCTTCATCGTCGACCCCAAGGTCCAGGGCAAGGTCACCGTCGTCGCCGGCAAGCCGATGTCCGAGGACGAGATCTGGAACGTGTTCACCTCGGTGCTGGGCGTGCACGGCTACGCGGTGGTGCCGTCGGGCGGGATGTGGAAGGTGCTGCCGGAAGCGGCCGCGGTGCTCGACGGGCGCGCGGCGCTGGCCGGGGGCAGCGACGCCATCGTCACCCGGGTGATCGAGTTGCGCGAGGTGCCTGCGGCCGAACTGTCCGCGCTGCTGCAGCGGCTGGTGTCGCCCAACGGCAGGATCTCCGCGCAGGGCGACCGGCTGGTGATCACCGAGCGCGCGGGCAACGTCGAGCGCCTCGCGCGCCTGGTCGCGCGGATCGACACGCCGTCGAACAACGAAGTCGAGGTCATCGCCCTCGACCATGCCAACGCCGCCGAAGTCGTGCGCACGCTCGTGCAACTGGAAGCGCCGGCCGGGCCCGGCGCGGCATCCGGCGCATCCCGGCTGGTCGCCGACCCGCGCAGCAATTCGGTGCTGTTGTCGGGCAATCCCGGCCAGCGCCTGCGCATGCGCACGTTGATCGCGCACCTGGACACGCCGATCACCGACGGCGACTACACCCAGGTGATCTACCTGCACAACGCCAAGGCTTCCGAACTGGCGCCGCTGCTGGAAACCGTGGCGGCGACGCTCACCGGTGGCGGCGGCAAGGACGGCGCCAAGGTCGCGACGATCGGATTCCACGGCGAGACCAACGCGCTGGTGATCTCCGCGCCGCCGGCGGTGTTCCGCGATCTCGCGTCCGTGGTCCGCCAGCTGGACGTGCGCCGCGCGCAGGTGATGGTCGAGGCGGTGATCGCCGAAGTGTCCGACGAGCTGGCCGACGAACTGGGCGTGCAGTGGCAGGCGACATCGACCGATAACGCCGGCGACGGGCGCATCGGCCAGGGCGCGGTCGGCGGCACCAATTTCCCCGGTCGCGGCGGCGTCGGCGGGATCCTCGGGGCGATGGTCAATCCGCTGAACGTCGGCCCGGGGCTGAACCTGGGTTACCTCGGCGGCACGGTCAAGGTTCCCGGGCCCAACGGCACTTCGATCGAACTGCTGCAGATCGGCGCGCTGATCCGCGCGCTGCGCGGCGACGGCCGCGCCAACATCCTGTCGCAACCCAGCGTGATCACGCTCGACAACCAGCCGGCCGAGTTCAAGGTCGCGCAGGAGGTGCCGTTCCTCACCGGTTCCTACGCCAGCACCGCCGGCAACAACGCCGGCAACGGCATCCCGACGCCATTCCAGACCATCGAACGCAAGGACGTGGGCCTGATCCTCAAGGTCACCCCGCACGTCAACGCCGGCGACAGCGTGCGCTTGGAGATCGTGCAGGAAGTGTCGTCGCTGTCGCCGACGCAATCGGCCGGCGCGGTCGACCTGATCACCAACAAGCGCGAGATCAGCACCACCGTGCAGGTCGCCGACGGCAGCCTGCTGGTGCTGGGCGGACTGTCGTCGGAAGAGGTCACCGAATCTGTCCAGGGCGTTCCCGGCCTGTCGCGCATCCCGTTGCTGGGCGGCCTGTTCAAGTCGCGCCAGTCCGGCCGCAACAAGCGCAACCTGATGATCTTCATGCGCCCGATCATCCTCCGCGACGACGCGGCGGGAACCGCGCTGTCGAACGAGAAATACAACCTGCTGCGGATCGAACAGCTGCGCGGCCGCGAGCGCTACGACGGACGCGTGCGCGGCGGCGAACTGCCGGTGCTGCCGGCGTTGCCGGCCGCGGTCGCCGCGCCGGCAGAGGCAGCGGCCGCGCCCGTCGCGGAGCTGGCGCCATGAACCCGGAATTGCCGTCGCGGCCCGGTTTCGCCTTCGCCAAGCGCCATGGCGCCACGCTCGCCGGCTGGCAGGACGGCGCAGCCGTGGTCGTGCACCGGCCCGGTGTCGCGCCGGAGGTGTTCGCCGAGTTGCGGCGGCACTGCGGCGCGCGGCTGCAACTCGACGGCCGTTCCGCCGACGCCTACGAAACGCTGTTGCGCGACCTCTACGGCGACGGCGACGATGCGCGCGCGATCGCGGTGGACATGGACGCCGCCGGTCTCGGCGACCTCGCCGACCTCCTGCCCGAGCCGCAGGACCTGCTGGAAAGCGAGGACGACGCGCCGATCATCCGCCTGCTCAATGCGCTGTTCACCGAGGCGATCAGGCAGAACGCGTCGGACATCCACATCGAGCCGTTCGAGACGCGGCTGGCGGTGCGCTTCCGGGTCGACGGCATGCTGCGGGAAGTATTGGCGCCGCACAAGGCGATCGCGGCCGCGGTCGTGTCGCGGGTCAAGGTCATGGCCCGGCTCGACATCGCCGAGAAGCGCCTGCCGCAGGACGGGCGGATCTCGTTGCGCGTCGCCGGGCGCCCGGTCGACGTGCGCGTGAGCACGATTCCGGTCGGCGCGGGCGGCGAGCGCGTGGTGCTGCGGCTGCTCGACAAGCAGGCCGGCCGCCTCGATGTCGATGCATTGGGCCTGCCGACGCGCCTGCGCGCGCAACTCGACGACCTGATCCATCGCCCGCACGGCATGCTGCTGGTGACCGGGCCGACCGGTTCCGGCAAGACCACCACGCTGTACGCCGCGCTGCAGCGGCTCAACGACACGACGCGCAACATCCTCACGGTCGAGGATCCGATCGAGTACTACCTCGACGGCATCGGCCAGACCCAGGTCAATCCGCGCGTGGACATGAGCTTCGCCCGCGGCCTGCGCGCGATCCTGCGCCAGGACCCGGACGTGGTGATGGTCGGCGAGATCCGCGACCTGGAGACGGCGCAGATCGCGGTGCAGTCGGCGCTGACCGGCCACCTCGTGCTGTCGACGCTGCACACCAATTCCGCGGTCGGCGCGGTGACCCGGCTGCGCGACATGGGGGTGGAGCCGTTCCTGATCTCGGCGGCGTTGCTCGGGGTGTTGTCGCAGCGGCTGGTGCGCTCGCTCGATCCGGAGCAGTCGGAAACGTACGCGCCGACGCCGGCCGAATGCGCGCTGTTCGGCAAACCGTGGAGCGATGGCCTGCGTTTCCGCCGCCCGCTGCCGGATGCGGGCCGCACCGGCGGTTACGACGGACGCACCGGCCTTTACGAGATGGTGGTCGTCGACGACGCCTTCCGACGCCGCATCCACGAGGGCGCCGGCGAAGTCGAACTGGTCGCGCAGGCGCGCGGCCGCACGCCGGGCCTGCTCGAGGACGGCTGGGACAAGGTCCGCGCCGGCCTGACCTCGGTCGAGGAAGTGCTGCGCGTCACCCGCGAGGACTGACCGGTGCCGGCCTACGAATTCGAAGCGCTGGATGCCGACGGCCGCGCCCGCAAGGGGGTGCTGCAGGCCGACACCGGGCGCGGCGCGCGCATCCAGCTGCGCGGGCGCGGCCTGGCCACGTTGACGATCCAGGAAGTCGCCGATGGCGCCGCGGCGCACGGGCGTTCCGGGATCGGCGCGACCGCCCGGGTGGTGCTCACCCGCCAGCTGGCGACCCTGGTGCGCGCCGGATTGCCGCTCGACGAGGCGCTCGCGGCGTTGGCCGATGGCGCCGAGGGGAAAGCCCGGGTGCTGGTGATGGCGTTGCGGGCACGCGTGCGCGAAGGCGCGACGCTGGCGGCCGCGATGGACGGCTTCCCGGCGACGTTCGGCGCGCTCTATCGCGGTTCGGTCGCCGCCGGCGAACAGTCGGGCAACCTG
>JAKFDF010000040.1:0-4406 GCA_036676275.1 Lysobacter sp. | reverse complement strand
AGCTATCCCTACCTCAAGCGCTACACCTACCTGCCGCAGGTTTACCTGGGCATGGCTTTCGGCTGGGGCATCCCGATGGCGTTCGCCGCGATCCAGGGCAGGGTGCCGGCGATCGCCTGGGTGCTGTACGTCGCCAACATCTTCTGGGCCACGGCCTACGACACCTGGTACGCGATGGTCGACCGCGACGACGACCTGCGGATGGGCGCGAAGTCGACCGCGATCCTGTTCGGCGACATGGACCTGGTCGCGCAGGCGGTGCTGTACGCGCTGATGTTCGCGGCGCTGGCGCTGGTCGGGCGCCAGGCGCAGCTGGGATCGTTCTACTGGTACGGACTGGGCGTGGCGGCGCTGCTGGTGCTGTACGAATTCGCGCTCGCGCGGCACCGCGGACGCGACGCCTGCTTCAAGGCGTTCCTGCACAACCACTGGGTCGGCGCGGCGATCTTCGCCGGGATCGCGCTGGCATTGTGGAAGCCGGCGGCATGAGCGCCGCGGCCGGGCGCGCCGGCCTGCTCGCGCGCCTGGCGCTGCGCAGCGCGGCCTTCGCCGAGCGCTGGTTCCCGGATGCCTACGTGTTCGCGGTGCTCGGCGTGGTCGTGGTCGCGGCCGCGGCGCTGGCCTTCGGCGCGACCCCGCGCGCGACCGCGGAAGCCTTCGGCAGCGGCTACTGGAGCCTGATCCCGTTCACCCTGCAGATGGCGTTCGTGGTGATCGGCGGCTACGTCGTCGCCACCGCGCCGGGGGTGGCGCGGCTGATCGCGGCGCTGGCGCGCTGGCCGAAGACCGGCCGCGGCGCGATCGCCTTCGTTGCGCTGGCGAGCATGCTCAGTTCGCTGCTGAGCTGGGGCTTCTCGCTGGTGTTCGCGGGGCTGCTGGTGCGCGCGTTGGCGCGGCGCACGGAATTGCGCATGGACTATCGCGCCGCGGGCGCGGCCGCCTACCTCGGCCTGGGCGCGGTCTGGGCGCTGGGCCTGAGTTCGTCGGCGGCGCAGCTGCAGGCCAACCCGGCGAGCATGCCGCCGGGCCTGCTGGCGATCACCGGCGTGCTGCCGTTCACGCAGACGATCCTGCTGTGGCAGTCGATCGTGCTGACCGCGGCGTTGATCGTGGTGTCGCTGGCGGTGGCGTACTTCACCGCGCCGACCGGCGACGCGGTGCGCACCGCCGAAGCCTTCCCGGAAGCCGCCGATGCCCGCACGCCCGCCCTGCCGCCGCGCACGCGCCCGGGCGAATGGCTCGAATACAGCCCGCTGCTGACGGTGGCGCTGTCGCTGCTGGCTTTCGGCTGGCTGTTCGCCGAGTTCGCCGCCAAGCCGGCGGTGTCGGCGATCGCCAACCTCAACACCTACAACTTCCTGTTCCTGTCGCTGGGCCTGCTGCTGCACTGGCGGCCGCGCAGTTTCCTCGACGCGGTGGCGCGCGCGGTGCCCAGCATCACCGGCGTGCTGATCCAGTTCCCGCTGTACGGCGGCATCGCGCTGATGTTGACCGCGGCGCCCGGCGCCGGCGGGCAGACGCTGGCGCACCGCCTGTCGACGCTGTTCGTGCAGGTCGCCTCGCACGACAGCTTCGCGCTGGTGATGGGCACGTATTCGGCGGTGCTCGGCTTCTTCGTGCCCTCCGGCGGCGGCAAGTGGATCGTGGAAGCGCCGTACGTGATGCAGGCGGCGAACGAACTGCAGTTCCACCTCGGCTGGGCGGTGCAGGTCTACAACGCCGCCGAGGCGTTGCCGAACCTGGTCAACCCGTTCTGGATGCTGCCGCTGCTGGGCGTGCTCGGATTGAAGGCGCGCGACATCGTCGGCTTCACCTTCGTGCAGCTGCTGGTGCACGTCCCGCTGGTGCTGGGCCTGCTGTGGCTGCTGGGGTCGACGCTGGACTACGTGCCGCCGCGCCACGACGCCGCTACCAGCGCGATGCTCCTGGACGCGCCGCCGCCCGCGGCAGGCATCCGGATGCGGGCGTTGCCTGTGGCCCCGACAGGGGTGGGTGCCTGATCGAGTGCCTGGCACTCACGGCACCCGCGCGCAGACCCAGGCATCGACGCGCGCCACGCCGGCGCGGCGCAGCGCGCGGGCCGCGGCATGCAGGGTCGCGCCGGTGGTCATCACGTCGTCGACCAGCACCACGTGCGCCGGCAGCGCGGCCACCGGAGCGACGACGAACGCGTCCCGCAGGTTGCGCCGCCGTGCCGCGGCGCTGAGTTCGGACTGCGGCGCGGTCGCGCGCACGCGCTGCAGCAGCCGCGGCCGCAACGGGAGATCGAGCGCCTGCGCCAGCGGGCGCGCCAGCTCCAGCGCCTGGTCGTAGCCACGCCGGCGCAGGCGCGCGCGATGCAGGGGCACCGGGACCAGCGCCTGCGGCCGCGGGGCCTGGGCGCAGGATTCGGCCAGCAACCGCGCCAGCAGTCGCCCGGCGGCGAGATCCTGGTGGAACTTGAAGCGCGGCAACCAGCGGTCCAGCGGCGGGCCGTAGAGGCAGGCCGACCGCACCTGGTCCAGCGGCGGCGGCCGGCGCAGGCAGCGGCCGCAGGTCGCGCCGCCGTCGCCGGCCGGCAGCGGGATGGCGCAACGGCTGCAGGCCCGGCGATTCCAGGGCAGGGTGGCGCGGCAGGGCCGGCACAGATCGAGGCCTCCGCTGCCGGCTTCACCGCAGGCCAGGCAGCGCGCAGGCCACAGCACGGCACCGAGCCGGCGCCACGGCCCGTCAACCATTCGTGGCCGCGTCTGGTTGACAGGGTCGGGCATGCTTTCCAGACTGCCGGTTTCGCGCGGCCGTCGCCGTCGGGGAATGCCCATGCCTGCTGTCAGTGAACACGCCGCCGGACAACGCGCGGTCCCCCAGGCCGCCACCGCCACGGCCCTGCGCCACGACTGGCGGCGCGACGAGGTGCTGGCGCTGTTCGCGCTGCCGTTCACCGAGCTGCTGCACCGCGCCGGCAGCGTCCATCGCCAGTATTTCGACCCGGCCGAAGTCCAGGTCAGCACCCTGCTGTCGGTCAAGACCGGCGGTTGCCCCGAGGACTGCGGCTACTGCCCGCAGGCCGCGCGCTACCACACCGGGGTCGATGCGACGAAGCTGATGTCGACCGAAGACGTCGTCGCCAAGGCGCAACAGGCCAAGGCCGCCGGCGCCTCGCGCTTCTGCATGGGCGCGGCGTGGCGCTCGCCCAAGGATCGCGACATCCCGAAGGTCGCGGCGATGATCCGCGAGGTGAAGGCACTGGGGCTGGAAACCTGCGCGACCCTGGGCATGCTCAGCGACACCCAGGCACGCGCGCTGAAGGGCGCCGGCCTGGACTACTACAACCACAACCTCGACACCGCGCCGGAGTTCTACGGCGAGGTGATCCACACCCGCGAATTCCAGGACCGCCTCGACACCCTGTCGCACGTGCGCGACGCCGGCATGAAGACCTGCTGCGGCGGGATCGTCGGCATGGGCGAGTCGCGCGAGCAGCGCGCCGGTCTGCTGCAGGCGCTGGCGACGCTGCCGGCGCATCCGGACTCGGTGCCGATCAACCGCCTGGTGCAGGTCGAAGGCACGCCGCTGGCCGGGACCGCGGAACTGGATCCGTTCGAGTTCGTGCGCACGGTGGCGATCGCCCGGATCCTGATGCCGAAGTCGATGGTGCGGCTGTCGGCGGGGCGCGAGTCGATGTCCGACGAACTGCAGGCGCTGTGCTTCGCCGCGGGCGCCAATTCGATCTTCTACGGCGAGAAACTGCTGACCACCGGCAACCCGGACACCGAACGCGACCTGGCGCTGTTCGCGCGCCTCGGACTGCGGCCGATGGCGGTCGCGGTCGATGCCGCCGGCCACGACCACGCCGGGACGGTCCACGCGGCGATCACCGCGTTGCCCGCGCACGCGGCCTGACGGCGATGTCGCGCCCCAGCCTGCACGACCGCGTCGAAGCGGCCCGCGCGCAACGCGCCGCGCTCGGGCGCAGCCGCGTGCGGCGCACGGTGACGCGCCGCGACGGCGTCGGCTGCCTGGTGCTGGACGAGGATGGTGATGGCCGCTGGCTGCTGGATTTCTGCGGCAACGACTACCTCGGCCTGTCCCAGCACTTCGCGGTGGTCGACGCGCTGCAGGACACCGCATCGCGCGACGGTGCCGGCGGCGTTGCATCGCACCTGGTCTGCGGCCACCACGCGATCCACGACGCGCTGGAACGCGAAGTCGCCGACTGGCTCGGCATGCCGCGCGCGCTGCTGTTCGGCAGCGGCTTCCTGGCCAACCTGGCGGTGCTGCAGTCGCTGCTCGGCGACGGCGATGCCTGCGTCCAGGACCGGCTCAACCACGCCAGCCTGATCGACGCCGCGCGCCTGTCGGGCTGCCGCCTGCGCCGCTATCCGCATGGCGACGCGGAGGGCGCGATCCGGCAGCTGCGCAGCCTG
>JAKFDF010000039.1:0-35392 GCA_036676275.1 Lysobacter sp. | reverse complement strand
GCCATTTAAAGTGGTACGCGAGCTGGGTTCAGAACGTCGTGAGACAGTTCGGTCCCTATCTGCCATGGGCGTTGGAGATTTGAGAGGGGCTGCTCCTAGTACGAGAGGACCGGAGTGGACGAATCTCTGGTGTTCCGGTTGTCACGCCAGTGGCATTGCCGGGTAGCTATATTCGGAAGCGATAACCGCTGAAAGCATCTAAGCGGGAAGCGCGCCTCAAGATGAGATCTCCCGGGGCACAAGCCCCCTGAAGGAACCATCAAGACTAGGTGGTTGATAGGCAGGGTGTGTAAGCACAGCAATGTGTTGAGCTAACCTGTACTAATGATCCGTGTGGCTTGACCATATAACCTCAAGTGGCCTTGGACTCGACGACGCGTCGACGTTCGGCACAATCACTCGCTACGTCCCAACTTATTCGCCGAAGGCAAGCCGTCAATCCGGCCTGCTCGGAGGCAAACCAACGAGAGCGTGTGCGCGTTCAAGCCAATCCACCGGCCCGCGACCCTCCACCCTCTCCCTGGTGACAATAGCTGCGTGGAACCACCCGATCCCATCCCGAACTCGGAAGTGAAACGCGCACGCGCCGATGGTAGTGTGCATCTAGCATGCGAGAGTAGGTCATCGCCAGGGTCTTACCCCAAAAACCCCCAGCTTCGGCTGGGGGTTTTTCTTTGCGCGCTGGAAACCCCGGGTGCCCGGCAAGGACCGCGATGGAGTCAGAATAGTTCTCGCGGCGGGTCCGGATCCCGGGCGGCATTGTCGCGATTACGCCCCGTCCAGCCGCCAGTCCCGGAGGGCTGGTGCGGTTTGCGACGCGATTGCGCCCGGCGATGCGTTTCTTCCGCAAGCACCTTGAATTGCCGCTCGCGCTGCAGCCACAGTTCGTGGCCGCCGTCCTGCCCGTGCCTGCGCCCAGGTTTTTGCCGCGGAATCCGGTCCTCTTCCAGCCCGATGTCCGGGATCGTCGAGAAGGGGATTCGCATCGGCGCCGCGCCCTGCGCCAGGGCTTCCTGCATTGCCCCGAAATAGACGGTGTTGTTGCCGTAGCGCTGGTTGATCCGGTCCAGCACCTTGCTCACGCCCTTGCGCCGGCCCCGGTCCTGCAGGAGTTCGCCGGTGGCGGAGCCCGCAGGCTGCAATCCGACCAGGGTGACCGCGACCGATAGCGGCGGGTGCCGCGCCGGCTGCCAGCGGCCGGCGGCGATGGCCCGCTGCAGGGCTTGGAGCTGGTTGCCGAGCAGGTCCAGCAAGGTCGGCGTGTCGTCGAGCGGGGCGAACTGCAGGTTGCGCTCGAAGCGCTTCTCCCAGCCGACGAAACGGATCCGGATCGCGAGCCCGGTTGCCAGGTAGTGCTCGTCGCGAAGCCGCATCGCGGCTTTCGACAACAGCTTGAACAGCACCGCGCGCATGCCCTCGTAGCTGCGCAGCTCCGGTCCGAGCACGTGGGAATGCCCGACCGAACCGCGCCTGGACTCGCGTTCCGGGAGTTGCTGGCCGCGCAACTGCAGCCAGTAGCGCTCGCCCTCGATGCTGCCCCAGGCGGCGCGCAGGTGCGCGCGCGTGGCGGCGCACAGTTGCGCGGTGGTGCGGATGCCGGCGGCATGCAACCGCGCTTCCATCGACGGCCCGATACCGCAGAAATCGCGAAGTTCCAGCGCATGCAGCTTGTGCGGGAGGTCGCCGGATTCGATCACCGTCAAGCCGTTGGGCTTGTCCATGTCCGAAGCGGTCTTGGCGAGGAAGCGGTTCGGCGCGATCCCGATCGAGCAGTTGATCGCCGGGCTGAAGCCCAGGTCGAGCAAGCGCTGCTTGATGCTGCGTGCGATCGCCTCGGCGTTGGCGCGCTCGCGTTCGCGGCCGATCAGCCAGCAGGGAACTTCATCGATCGAATTCGGCTCACCGTGCGGAATGCAGTCCTGGATCGCATCCATCAGCTGCTTGTGCAGGACGATGTATCGGGCAGGCCGGGCGAGCACGAAATGGATGCCGGGACAGCGATCGCGCGCCTCGCGCACCGCGGTACCGGTTTTCACGCCATGCGCCTTCGCTTCATAGCTGGCGGCGAGGCAGCACGTGCTGTCGGTGGCGACCGGCACCACGGCCACCGGCTTGCCGCGCAGCGACGGATCGTCGTATTGCTCGACCGAGGCGAAGTACGAGTCGAAGTCGACGAACAGGCAGCGCAGCGTCATCGGCATGCCCGGCAGGCGGGCGCAGGGCCATGGGTGGGCAGTATCGCGCTTGACGGTCTCAGGCCTGGAGATCCTTTTAGGATCAATGGCTTGGCTGGCGGATGCTGTCGGCCGGCCTTGCCGTGGTTTCGGGAAAGCCCGCGGCTACCCGCCTGTCCTGGGCTTGTCGAAGGGCCGCTCCTGCAGGCCGATTCCTACAGGACCAGCGGCGGTTCGCCGCCGACGATCACCACGTCAGCCGGCCGGCGCGCGAACAGGCCGACGCTGACCACGCCCGGCAACTGGTTGATCGCCGTTTCCAGCGCGACCGGGTCGGTGATCGCCAGCCCGTGCACGTCCAGCACCCAGTTGCCGTTGTCGGTGGTCGTGCCCTGGCGCCAGACCGGCTGGCCACCGGTCAGTTGCACCAGTTCGCGCGCAACCAGGCTGCGCGCCATCGGAATCACTTCGACCGGCAGCGGAAACCGGCCGAGCACGTCGACGCGCTTGGCCGGGTCGATGATGCAGACGAATTTCTCGCAGGCTTGGGCGATGATCTTCTCGCGGGTGAGCGCCGCGCCGCCGCCCTTGATCAGGCGCTTGTGCGGGTCGCATTCGTCGGCGCCATCGACGTACAGCGGCAGCGGGCCGGTGTCGTTGAGTTCGAGCACGTCGATGCCGTGGCCGCGCAGCCGCTGCGTGCTCTGCTCCGAACTCGAGACCGCGCCTGCGATGCGATGCCTGATCCGCGCCAGCGCATCGATGAAGAAGGCGACGGTCGAGCCGGTGCCGACGCCGACGACCATGCCGTCCTCGACGTATTCGATGGCCTTCTCGCCGGCCAGGCGCTTGGCTTCGCTCACGCGGCCTTCTCCATCGCCAACAGCAGTTTCCATTGCCCGGGCGCGACCGGCAGCACCGACAGCCGCGTGCCCTTGCGGATCAGGGCGAACTCCTCGCCCAGGTCGTCGGCGTGGGTGCGGATCTCCTCCAGCGGCAACGGCCGCGCAAGGTGGCGCACGTAGCGCACGTCGACCAGGTCCCAGCGCGGCTGCTCGCGCGTGGCCTTGTCGTCGAAGTACCTGGACTTGCGGTCGAACTGGGTCTTGTCCGGATAAGGTGCGCTGGCGACTTCGGCGATGCCGTAGATGCCCGGCACTTCGCAGTTGGAGTGGTAGAACAGGACGCCGTCGCCGACCTGCATCTGGCGCATGAAGTTGCGTGCCTGGTAGTTGCGCACGCCGGTCCATGGTTCGGTACCGACGCGTTGCAGGTCGTCGATGCCGAAGTCGCCGGGCTCGGATTTCATCAACCAGTAGCGCTTGCGTGGACTCATGGATTGTCGCCGAGGGTGGTGGCGCTTGGGAAAATCGTGTCGCGTTCGCTGCAAACCGCGTCGAGCGCGACGTCCCAGGGTTCGGCAGCCAGCGTGTCGAGCTGTTGCGCGGCGAATGCGGCGCCGACCAGCCACGGTGGCGGCGGTTGCGGGTTGTCGGCCTGGCGGTTGCGGAACGCGAAGCTGCGATCGTACCAGCCGCCGCCCATGCCGAGCCGATGCCCGCGGGCATCGAAGCCGACCAGCGGCACCAGCACCAGGGCCATCGCCGCGGGGGCGAGCAGCGACTCCACGGCGACATCGGGTTCGGGGATGCCGAAGCGGTTGCTGGCCAGCGCGTCGCCGGGCCGCCAGGGGGCGAAGCGCAGGCAGCCGTCCGGGCCGAGCACCGGCAGGCAGTACGTCACCGTGGCGGGCAGCCGCAGTTGCCAGGCGTGCAGCGCGATCTCGCTGTCCATTGCCCAGTAGCCGGCGACATGCCCGGCGGTCGGCGCGAACGGCAACGCCAGCACGCGCTCGGCGAGCCGCTCGGCGGCGGCGATGCGCGCTGCGGCGGGGATCGCGCGCCGGCGCTGCCGCAGTTCGCGCCGCAACGCGTCGCGGTCGGCGCTCACGGGATGCGGCGCTCCGCGCTGCTCGGCCGGCGTACCAGCGCCGCAAAGACAAAGCCCGCACACGGGTACGGGCTTTGCGGGTCGTGCGACTTCAAGAAAACATCCTCCGCCATGGCGATGCGGGCCAAACGACCTTGAACCCGGGGTTCAAGTGGGAATGCCTGGAGGCCTTCGGGCTTCCCGCTGCTAGGCGGACTTGCACTCCCGGCTTCCGCTGCATCCCCGTGGTCGTCATTAAGGGACAAGGCGTATGTTTGCGCACGCCGTCGCGCAGGGCAGAGGACGCCGACAGAGTATAGCGGTGGGCATGCGCCTGTCCCATCCATTCGTCGGTCTTGGGCGATGGCCCGGTTCAGGCGATGCACGGATGAATGCGCAACGGTCGGCCGTCGTGGAACATGACTGCGTTGCACGTGGCGCTGCAATGCCTCAGATATCGGCCAGGCCGTCGAGCCGGCGCTGCAGGCCGTCCAGCGCGCGCGCCAGCTCGCGGTCGCGGCTGTTGTTCTCGTCGCGCATCTGCTGCAGTTCGTGTGCCAGGTTGAGCGCGGCGAGCACCGCGACCCGGTCGACCGCGGCCATGCGGTTGGCGCCGCGCACTTCGCGCATCTTGCCGTCGAGCAGCTTGGCGGCCGCCATCAGGCTGTCGCGTTCGCCCGGCTCGACGCCGACCGTGTATTCACGGTCGAGCACATGGACGGCGACCGGTTCGCTGCTGCTCATGTGTGCTGCTCCAGGGACTTCAGCCGCGCGATCATCGCCTCGACCCGCGAGCGCGCCTGCTCGTTCTTGGCCAGCAGCTGCGAACGCTCCCCGGCCAGCTGCTCCTGCTGCTGGCGCAGGCTGCGGTTCTCGTCGGCCAGTTGCTGCGCGCGCGCGGCCAATGCCTCGACGCGGGCGGCGATGGCTCGCAGCTGGGCGATCACCTCGGCATTGTCCATTGCGGCACCATAGGCAGCGCGTGCGTGCCGGTCAAGGCGCCGGCGTCCATGGCGCCGCACCCGGCTGGGCGACGCGCGGCACCGCCGGCTGCCAGTTGCGGATGAAGGCCAGGCAGCGTTGCGCCTCCAGCGGCGGCGACAGCCAGTAGCCCTGGATCTCGTCGCAGTGGTGGGCGCGCAGGAACCGCAGCTGCGCCTCGGTTTCCACGCCCTCGGCGACCACGTTCAGGCCGAGCGCCCGCGCCATCGCGATGATGGTGGTGGTGATGGCCGCATCCTCGGAGCCGTGGCTGAGGTCGTCGACGAATTCCTTGTCGATCTTCAGGGTGTTGATCGGCAACCGCTTGAGGTAGGCCAGCGACGAGTAGCCGGTGCCGAAGTCGTCGATCGCCAGGGTCACCCCGAGGTCGCGGAAGGCCTGCAGCTTGTCGGCGGTCTGCTGCGCGTTGGCCATGATCACGCTTTCGGTCAGTTCCAGTTCCAGGCACTTGGCCGGCAATCCGCTTTCCGCAAGCACCCGCTCGACCACCCCGGGCAGGTCGCCGCGGAGCAACTGCAGCGCCGAGACGTTGACCGACACCCCGACCCCGGCGAGGCCGTGCTGGTGCCAGCGCGCCAGCGTGAGGCAGGCCTCGCGCAACACCCACTCGCCGATCTCCAGGATCAGCCCGCTCTCCTCGGCCAGCGGGATGAACTGGGTCGGTGGGATTTCGCCATGCTCCTGGCTGTGCCAGCGCAGCAGCGCCTCCACGCCCACGATCTTCGACCGCGACAGCGACAGGCGCGGCTGGTAGACCAGCCGCAACTCGCCGCGATCCAGCACCTTGCGCAGCGCGCCGGAGACGGTGGCGCGGCGGCGGATCGCCACGTCCATCGCCTCGGTATAGCGCATGTAGGTGCGACGGCCGGCGGCCTTGGCCTGGTACATCGCGGTGTCGGCCTGCTTCAGCAATTCGGTCGGCACCTGCGCATGGTCGGGGTACAGGCTGATGCCGATCGAGGGCGAGATCGAGATTTCCTGGCGGTCGTCAAGCAGCAGCGGCGCCTCGAAAGCGGTGATGATCTCGCGCGCGACCTTGTCGGCCTGTTCCGGCGCCTCCAGGTTTTCCAGCACCACGGTGAACTCGTCGCCGCCCAGGCGCGCGACCGTGTGCTGCGCCCCGACCGTGTCCTGCAGTCGTACCGCCGCCGCGCGCAGGATGCGGTCGCCGGCGGCGTGCCCGAGCGAATCGTTGATGTCCTTGAACCGGTCCAGGTCCAGGAACAGCACCGCGATGCGGTCGTCCTGCCGGCGGGCGCGCACGATCGCGCGCGACAGCCGTTCCGCCAGCAGGGTGCGGTTGGGCAGGTTGGTGAGGGTGTCGAAGTTGGCCAGATAGCGCAATTCCTGCTCGGCGCGCTTCTGGTCGGTGATGTCGCTGAGCACCACCACGAACAGCATGTGCTGGCCGCTGCCGTCGAGCACCGAGCTGCATTCGTAGGCGCACAGGAACTCCTCGCCGTCCTTGCGCTGCTGCCACATCTCGCCCGACCAGCGGCCATGGCGGCGCAGCTGCTCGCGGATCTGGCGGTAGTACGCCGGCTCGTGCTGGGCGCTGTCGAGGATGCTGGCGTTGCGGCCGATCACCTCGACCTCGCCGTAGCCGGTCGTGCGCGAGAACGCGGGGTTGATCGAGATGAAGTCGAAATTGCGGTCCAGCACCGACACCGCCTCGTTCATGCTGCGCAGCACTTCGGAAGCGATCCGGCGCTCGCGCTCGGCATGGCGGCTGTGGGTGATGTTGCGCGCGGTGCCGGCCAGGCGCCTGACGCGGCCATCGGCATCGCGCTCGACCGCGCGCCCGCGCGCCCGGATCCAGATCCACTGTCCGTCCGCGCCGGGGATGCGGTGCTCGGACAGGAACAACGGGGTTTCGCCCCGCAGGTGCTGGCGCAGGCGGTCGCGCACCTGCGGCAGGTCGTTGGGATGGATGCGGTGGTTGGATTCCACCTCCGTCTCCACTGCGATGTCGGAGGCACTGCGGACGTCGTCCTTGACCCGCATGCGCTGCAGTTCGCCGCGCGCCAGGTCGTAATCCCAGAACTGCTCGCCCGAGGCCCACAGCGCCAGCTTCAGCCGCTCCTCGCGGTCGCGGATGCGTTCGAAATAACCGCGTTCCAGCGCCCGCCGCCGATGCCATTGCCGCCACAGCAACCACAATCCCAGCGCCGCGAGCAGGCCATAGGCGACCAGCGCCAGCGGGTGCCGCCACGGCGGCGGCGTGACCACCAGCGGCAACCGCAACTCCCGGGGGTTCCAGACGCCGTCGTGGTTGGTGCTTTGCGCGCGGAACAGGTAGCGGCCCGCCGGCAGCAGGGTATAGGTGATCTGGCTGCGGCTGCCGTTGTCGATCCAGTCCTGGTCGAGGCCGTCGATGCGGTAGCGGTAGCGGATGCCGGCGTTGCCCAGGTAGTCGAGCGCGCCGATCCGAAGGCGCAGGATGTCGGCCGTTTCCGGCAACTCGATCTGCTGCCGGTGCCAGACCGGTTGCGCCATGGCGCCCGCCTGCGCACCCACCTGCATGGACAACAAGCGCAGTGGCGGCTGCAGCGTGCTGTCGTTGACCCGGGCCGGGTCGAACACGTTCAGGCCGCCGACGCCGCCGAACGCAAGCCGCCCGCCATCGAGCGAGGCCACCGCGCCGCCGTTGAATTCGAGATCCTGCAGGCCGTCGGCCATGCCGTAGCTGCGCAGGGCGCGCGGCCCCCTGCCTTCGGCGGTGTAGCGCAGCAGGCCGCGGTTGGTGCCCATCCACACCCCGCCAGCGCGGTCGCCGACAAGGCTGAACACCACCGGCAACGCTTCGCCGTCGAGCGCGGCCAGCAGCGGCTGGGTGAAGCGGACGTTGTCGTTGCGATCGATGCCGACGTGATTGAGCCCGCCGTGGCTGCCGACCCAGAGCGCGCCGTCGCGGTCCTGCCACAAGGCCCGGACGAGGTCGCCGGCCAGGCTGTGGTCGCCGGTGGGTTGGCGCTGGAAGTGACGCAGGCGCCCGGTGCGCGGATCGAAACGGTCCAGGCCATGGCCGGTGCCGATCCACAGCTTGCCGTCGTCTGCGACCAGCAGCGCGTGTACCTGCGGATGGGCGAGGCCGCGCGGGTCGCCACCGAGGTAGGGAATCCGCCGCACCGTGCCGGCACCGTTGCTGCCCGCGCCGGGCTTGAAGCCGATCACCCCGGCAGCGTTGCTGCCAAGCCAAAGGGTGCCGTCGCGGCCGATCGCCAGGCTGCGCAGGTTGGGGGCGGGGATGCCGGGGATCGGCGCCGGTTGCAGTGCCGGCATCCCCGGATCGAGGCGGAACAGGCCGATGGTGGTGGCGACCCAGGGAAAGCCGTCGCCGGCATCGGCGAACGCCATCACCCGCTGGCCGCTGCGACCGTTTGGGGTGTCCGGCAACAGCGCGCTGAAATCCCGGAAGCCGGTGCTGGGGTCGTAACGCAGCAGTCGGCCGTCGTCGGTGCCCAGCCACAGGCGGCGGTCGCGGCTCTGGTAGATGGCGCGGATGCTGCTGTCGAGCGCAGGCCGGTCGGAACCGTGTTGCGCCAGGTCGACGATGTAGCGGAAGCGCGCGCCGTGGGCATCGGCGACCGCGACGCCGTGGTATTGGCCGCCGACCCACAGCAGCCCGGCGTTGTCGACCAGCAGCGCGTTGATCGCGTCCTCCGGCAATGCCCCGGGCAGCAGTGCGTTCTGGCGCAGCGCCGTCGCCGCGCCACTGCGCGGGTCGAAGCGACGCAGGCCGTAGGGGGCCGCCGAGAACCAGAGCTGCCCGTCCGGCGCTTCGACCAGCGCGCGCACGTCGCCACCGTCGCCGCTGCCGGCCCGGGGCCAGACCTGCAGCAGCTTGCTGCGGTCCTGCAACAGGTAGAGGGCGTCTTCGCCGCCGGCCCAGACCCGGCCGGAACGATCGCGCAGCAGCGTGCGCAACGGCAGTTCGGGGCCGACGCGGGCGGGCGCCGAAGCGGCCTCGACGCGATACAGGCCGATCGCGGTCGCGTACCACAAAGTGCCACGCGGCCCGCGCAACAGTGCCTGCGGCTGCTCGCCCAGGCGCGTGGCCGGCAGCGCCAGGACCCGGCTGCGCTTGCCGCTGGCTGGATCGAGCCGCTCGAGCCCGTGTTCGGTCCCGACCCAGACCACGCCGGCCTCGGCCAGCAGCGCGAAGACCCGGCGACTGCCCGGGCCATCGCCGCCGCCGACCGGATAATGTCGGATGCGCCCGTCGCGCAGGTCCATGCGCGCGATGTACTGCGAATAGGTGCCCACCCACAGGCCGTGGTTGTCGTCGCGGGCGAGCGCGGTGACGAAACTGTCGGGCAGGCTGCCGGGGTCGCGCGGATCCTGCCGGTACAGGGTGTAGTGCTGGCCGTCGTAGCGGTGCAGCCCGCCCTGGGTGCCGACCCAGATGAACCCGTCGCCATCCTGGACCAGGGCGGTGACAGTGTTCTGCGCCAGCCCTCCGCTGCCGCCGGCACGCTCGAAGTAATAATCGCGCACCGCCGCCGAAGCCTGCAGGCAGGACGATGCCAGCAGCAGCGCGAGCATCGCGCAGGCGGCGCGCAGGCGGGCGGATGCGGAGATGGCAGGAACACCCAAGATGCCGCTCCCCAGCTGGTGATGCGGGCAGTGTAGGGCATGCCCCGGACCCGACAAGTCGACGCCGCCACGCGCGATGCGCACGGCCACTCGCTACACTGTGGGCATCCCCCGGCGACAGGTCCCCGCGTGTCCGAATCCATGCCCGCGCTTGCCGAGATCGAGGCCGCAGTGCGCCAGCTCGAGCTCGGCGTCGATGCCACGGAACTGCATGGCGGCCTGTGCGGCTGGCTCGCCGCCGGCGGCGAGCTGACGCCCTCCTGGCCGGCGCAGGTGCTGGTCGATGCATCGCTGCCAGCGGCCGTGGCCGATGGCGCGCTCGACCGCCTCGGGCGCGCCAGTGCCGCGCAGTTCGAGGATCGCGATTTCGGGTTCGAATTGCTGCTGCCGCCCGCGGATGCCTCGCTGGTCGCGCGTAGCGGCGCATTGTTCGGCTGGTGCCGCGGATTCCTCGGTGGTTTCGGCCTTGCCGCCGGCGCGGCGCCGCCGTTGTCGGAAGAAGGGCGCGAAGCGCTTGCCGACCTCGCGCGCCTGGCGGCGGCCACGCCGCAGGACGACGGCGACGACGACGACGAGCAGGCGCTCGCCGAGATCGAGGAGTTCGTGCGCGTCGCCGCCCTGCTGATCCACGGCGATTGCGTGCTCGCCCCGCGCCACCGCCAGCAGTTCCACTGAGGTGGGATCTTCGCGATGAAGCTGCTCACCGGCATCGATGCCAGGGAGTTCGTGCGCCGGCGCAGGCAACTGATGCGCATCGCCGGCGACGACGCGATCCTGGTGCTGCCGGCCGCGCCCGAGCGCATCCGCAGCCGCGACACCCATTACCCCTACCGGCAGGATTCGGACCTGTGGTACCTGACCGGCTTCCCAGAGCCCGAAGCGGTGCTGGTGCTGGTCCCCGGGCGCAAGCACGGCGAAACGATCCTGTTCTGCCGCGAACGCGACCCCGAGCGCGAAGGCTGGGATGGCCCGCGCAGCGGTCCGGAAGGCGCGGTCGAGCGCTTCGCCCTGGACGACGCCTATCCGATCGACGACCTCGACGAAATCCTGCCCGGCCTGCTGGAAGGGCGATCGCGCGTCTACTACCACTTCGGCCGCGACACCGAATTCGACCTCAAGCTGATCGGCTGGCTCAACCGGGTGCGCGCGCAGGTGCGCAGCGGGGCGCAGCCGCCGCACGAATTCCTCGAGCTCGGGCACCTGCTCGACGAACTGCGCCTGTTCAAGTCGCCGGCCGAGCTCAAGCTGATGCAGCGCGCCGCCGACATCAGCGTCAAGGCGCACGAGGCGGCGATGCGGGCAGCGCGCCCCGGCATGCGCGAGTACGAGCTGCAGGCCGAGATCGAGCGCGTGTTCCGCATGCACGACGCGGTTCCCGCCTACGGCAGCATCGTCGGCGCCGGCGACAATGCCTGCGTGCTGCATTACGTCGCCAACGCCGCGCAGTCCAGGGACGGCGACCTGGTCCTGGTCGATGCCGGGGCCGAGTACCGCGGCTACGCTTCCGACATCACCCGCACGTTTCCGGTGAACGGCCGCTTCAGCAAGCAGCAGCGCGCGCTGCACGACCTGGTCGGCGCCGCCCAGGAAGCCGCGCTCGCGCACGCCAGGCCCGGCGTGCCGTACGAAACCGGGCACGATGCCGCGGTGCGCACGCTGACCGAAGGCCTGCTGCGGCTGGGCCTGCTGAAGGGCACTCTGGAGAAGAACGTCGCCGGCGGCCAGTACAAGCGCTTCTATCGGCACAAGACCGGCCACTGGCTCGGCCTGGACGTGCACGATGTCGGCGATTACCGCATCGACGGCGACTCGCGGCTGCTGGAGCCGGGCATGGTGTTCACCATCGAGCCCGGCCTGTACGTCGCGCCCGGCGACACCACGGTGGCGGCGAAGTGGCGCGGCATCGGCATCCGCACCGAGGACGACGTGCTGGTGACCCGCGACGGCCACAGGGTGCTGACCGGCAAGCTCGCGCGCAGCGCCGACGAGATCGAGGCGCTGATGGGCGGGGACGCGCGCTGAGGAGTAATCCCGGTCCCGGCCGGATCGATCCGGGTCCAGGCGCCGCTACGGAAGCTTGAACTTTCGGGTGGCGCGCAGCGGCCAGATGGAGGTGAAGTGCGCGCCGCCCACCAACCGGGAGGCGGCAGAAACTCCTTGCACGATACCGTGGCCCTCCAGCACGGCATTGATGCGCCGGAACGAGTGTTTCGGATCCGGCGTCACCACGAACAAATTGATTTCCCTGGCATTGTTGTCGTACCCATCCCAGGAGGCGGAGTCGCCGAGGGCTGCTTCCAGCTCGCCCTGGATCCTGGCGAGGAAGTCCTGGTCCTGCAGCGACTTGCGCCAGAACTTGATGACGAGCTGATAATCCATCCGTCGATTGTAGGCCTGCCCCGGCCTGGAGTGCCGGCGGGACGCCTACGCCTCGGCAAACCCTTCACGCGTCAAATTGAGCGGATCGCCTTCGCTGCACGCGACGTCGTCCTCGATGCGGATGCCGCCGTAGGGCCGGAAGGCATCGACGCGCGCCCAGTCGACCGCATCGGCGTGCGCGCCCTGCCGCAGTTCCTCGAGCAGCATGTCGATGAAGTAGATGCCCGGTTCGATCGTCACCACCATGCCCGGTTCCAGCACCCGGGTCAGGCGCAGGTAGGGATGGCCTTCGGGTTTCGGGATCGTGCCGCCGGCCTCGGACGCGGCGAAGCCGGCGACGTCGTGCACCTGCAGGCCGATGCCGTGGCCGATGCCGTGCGGGAAGAAGGTCGCGCTGACGCCGGTGGCCAGCGCCGCCTCCGGCGACACCTTGATCACGCCGAAGTCCTTGAGGATGCCGGCGAGCGCGAGGTGCGCGTCCAGGTGCAGCTGCTTGTAGTCGAAGCCGGCGCGCACCTGCGCGCACAGCTTCTGCTGCGCGGCGTCGACCGCATCGACCAGCGCCTGGAACTCGTCGCCGGGGTCGGCGGAGTAGGTGCGGGTGATGTCGCAGGCGTAGCCGCCGTGGCTGCCCCCGGCGTCGATCAGGAAACTGCGCGCCGGCCTGGGGGGCACGCGATCGAAATCCATGTAGTGCAATACCGCGCCGTGCTCGTTGAGCGCGACGATGTTGCCGTAGGGCAGGTCGCTGGCATCCTGCCCGGCGGCCTGGCAGTAGGCCAGGTGGATGCCGAACTCGCTGGCGCCGGCGCGGAACGCGCGTTCGGCGGCGCGATGGCCGCGCACGCCGCGGCGGGTGGCTTCGCGCATCATCGCGATCTCGTAAGGCGTCTTGAAGGCGCGGTGGTACTCGAGATGGTCCACGACGCCGGCCGGGTTGTCGGGGGCGAACGCACCCAGCGCGCTCTGCGCCTCGCCGAGGATCGCGCAGCGAGCCGCGTCGGCGGGCAGGTGCTGCAAGGCCTCTTCCGGCGTGCGGATCACGACGATGTCGAAGTGTTCGGTCCAGTAGCCGGCCGGCGCCCGAGGCACCACGTGCCAGTAGTCGCGCGGTTGCAGGTAGATCACCCGGGGCTTCGTGCCCGGCGAGTACAGCAGCCAGCTGCCGGGATTGCGGGTCAGCGGCAGCCAGGCCTTGAACTGGGGGTTGACCGCGTACGGGTAATCGCGGTCGTCGAAGACCTGGTAGTGCAGGGTGCCGCTGGGGACCACGAGATGGTCGAAGCCATTGCGCGCCAGCGCCGCATCGGCGCGCGACTGCACTATCGCGAGGTGTTGCCGGTATAAGATCGGCCAGTCGACAGAGGTCATGGGGATAGCCTTGGGGACATCACCGGATTCTGACGGATTCATCGGCGGCCTGCAGGACGCGCCGACCGCCGCCGATGCCGCCCCCCTGCGCCTGCCCGGATGGGCTTGGAGCCTGCTGGTGCTGGCCTTGGGCGTGGCGCTGTCGTACTGGATCGCCGATCGCCAGCAGGCGCGCGCGGAGCGCGAACAGGGCGCGGCCCTGATTCGCCTGGTCGAGGAGGGGCAGGAAGCCATCGTCGCCAACCTGCATGCCTGCGAGATGCTGCTGCGCTCGGTGCAGACCGTGTTCCTGGCGTCCGAGGACGTCAATGCGGCCGAATTCGCGAACATGTACCAGGCATTGCAGCCGCGCGACGAATTCCCCAGCCTGCAGGCGCTGGCCTACGCGCAACGCACGGGCGAGGCGGACTTCGTAACCCGCATGGTGGCGCCCGTAACGGGCAATGAGCGCGTGTTCGGGCTTAACCTGGCCCGACAGCCGAGCAACCTGGCCGCGGCACTGGCTTCGCGCGACAGCAACCAGGTGGCGATGTCGGCGCCGTTCCGGCTGGTGCAGCCGCCCGCGAGGTCGGTTACCGGTCATGGCGACGGCATCACGATGCGTTTGCCGATCTATTCCAGCGGCGCCCCTCCGGTCACGGTGGCTGAGCGGCGCGAGCGCATGCTCGGCTCGATCGCGGCCTCGTTCCATGTCCATCGCCTGATCGCGGACGCGATTCCGCCCTCCACCTTCGAGAGGATGCACGTCATCGTCAGCGACATCGCGCCGGATGGCGAGCGCCTGCTGTACGACTCGCGGGCCGGCACGCGGGCGGGCACGCGGGCTGATGCGCAGGCTGGTGCGCAGGCCGGTGCGCGGGTCGGTGAACGCTACGTGCGCGACATCCCCTACGGCGGACGGGTATGGCGGGTGTCGATGCAGCCGTTTCCGCCAGCGGGCGCGGCGATCGACTGGCGGCAGTCGATGCTGTGGCCGGGGCTGCTGGTTAGCGTGCTGCTGGCCCTGCTGGTGTGGTCGGTGGCGACCACCCGGCGCCGCGCGTTGGAACTTGGCTGGCGCATGAGCCATCGCTATCGCGAGAGCGAGCAGCGCTTCCGCACCCTCAACGACCTGCTGCCGGCGCTGGTGCTGCTGGCGCGTGCCGACGACGGGCGCATCCTCTACGCCAACGATGCCGCCAGCGCGCGGCTGGGCGAACGGGTCGAGGACGGCGCCTTCCTCGGCGCGCTGTTCGAGGACGAAGCCCTGCGCAAGCGCCTGGCCACGCACGACGGCGATACCCAGTGGAGCAACGTCGAGGCGGTGATGGTGTCGCTCAGCGGCGACCGCTTCTGGGCGGCGACCTCGATCGCGCGGGTCCAGGTCGGCGGCGACGAGCGGATGCTGATGGTCGCCAATGACATCTCCGAGCAGCGCCAGCTGACCGAACTGCTCAGCTACCAGGCCAGCCACGACACCCTGACCGAGCTGTTCAACCGCCGTGAATTCGAGCGCCATGTGCAACGCGCGCTGCACGCGGTCGCGCAGGGCGCACCGTCATGCGCGCTGCTGTACATCGACCTGGACCAGTTCAAGCTGATCAACGACACCTCCGGGCACCTGGCGGGCGACCAGTTGCTGAGCCAGCTGGCGCTGGCGATGGCCGAACAGCTGCGCGGCGGCGACATCCTCGCGCGACTGGGCGGCGACGAGTTCGGGATCCTCGCCCACGACGCCCGGCCCGACGGCGCGCTGGCGCTGGCCGAGCGCCTGCGTGCGCGCATCGAGGGCTACATCTACGTCTGGGAGCAACGCAGCTACACCATCAGCGCCAGCGTCGGCGTGGTGATGATCGACCGCGCCGGCATGACCCTGCGGGAAGTGCTGTCGCAGGCCGACACCGCGTGCTACATGGCCAAGGACCACGGCCGCAACCGCATCCACTTCTTCTCCGAGCAGGACGACGAAACCATCCGCCGCCGCGGCGAAATGGAATGGGCCAACCGCCTGCGCTGGGTGATCGAGGAGCAGCGCCTGCTGCTGGACTACCAGGAGGTGCAACCGTTGCAGCCGCCGGTGGCCGGCGCCCAGGCCGAGGATCCGCACATCGAACTGCTGCTGCGGCTGCGCGACGAGGACGGGCGCGTGGTGATGCCGGGTGCGTTCCTGCCCGCGGCCGAGCGCTATGGCCTGATCGCCCAGCTCGACCGCTGGGTGGTGGAGCAGGCGATCTCGCATTTCGACCAGCTCCATGGCAGCGGCCGGGCACCGGGGCGCTGCTCGCTGAACCTTTCGGCCGCGACCCTCGAGGACGACAGCCTCGCCGATTACGTGTTGGGCCTGATCGAGCAGCACGGGGTGGCGCCCGCGCGCCTGTGCTTCGAGATCACCGAAACCGAGGCGGTGCGCAACCTGGCGCGCGCGGTGCGCTTCTTCGAACGCCTGCGCGCGGTCGGTTGCCAGGTCGCGCTCGACGATTTCGGCGCCGGCATGTCGTCTTTCGGCTACCTGAAGAACCTTCCGGTGGACGTGATCAAGATCGACGGCAGCTTCATCCGCGACCTCGAGACCGACCCGATGAGCCGCTCGATCGTCGATGCCATCACCGAGATCGGCCACCAGCGCGGGCTCGACGTGGTCGCCGAGTGGGTCGCCAGCGACGGCATCGTCGAGATCCTGCGCAAGCTTGGGGTCGACTACGGCCAGGGGTTCGCGCTGCACCGGCCCGAGCCGGTGCGCTACCAGCGCGCGCAGCGCGGCCGGCACGGCTCCTGAGGCGGAGCGTTATTCGAACTGCCCGCCCGGGGCGTCGATCCAGTGCCGCAGCTGCTCGGCCTGGTCGGGGGGGACGGCGATGAAGCGGAACCCGGTCCAGGCCTGCCCGGGGGCGCTGGCGCGGTCCAGCCACAGCAGGTGCGCGCCGACCTCGAACGCGCTTTCTCGGCCGCGCGCGTCCTGCAGCGCGAACCGGAACTGGTACAGCGCGTCCTCCAGCAGCGGCGCGCTGGCGACCAGCAGCATGCCGGTCTCAGACAGGTTGCCGATGCGTCCGACCACGCTGTCGGTCATCGCGTCGGTGACCAGGATGGTGTCGGAAACCTTGCGTCGGCGCGCGCGGCGGAATTCGTTGATCACGTGGCGGCCTCCGCGTCGCCGCCGCCGCCTTCGCCGTCGCCGGGCCTGTCGCCACGGCCGGCGAAGCTGCGCAGTGCGTTGAGCGTGGCCTGCCAGGCGCGGTCGACCAGGCGCCCGCGCTCGGCGGTGACGATCCGCGCCTGCCCGCGCGCGAGCATCCGCGCGACGCTGTCCAGCGACTGTTCGCCGACGCGCTGGCCGCGCTGGTTGACGAACAACGCGTTGTCGGTGACCGGGCTGTACCAGGACAGGCGCCGGCGCACGACATCGCCCTGCTGGTTGGTGACGAACTCGATCCAGGTGCCGTAGGGCATCACCCGCAGCTGGTCGTAGCGCGCCTGCTCCGCGGCGTTGCGCGGGGTCGCCGCGGGTTTGTGCTTGCCGGCGGTGTCCTCGCCCAGGCGCGAGCGCGCCTTGAGCTTCATGGTCAGCTCGGTGCGCGAAGCCGGATCGTCCTCGTCGTCGTCTAGCGCGCTGGTCAGGCGCCGCGCGATCGCCGCGGCCTCCTCGGCGTGGTAGCCGACCTGCGACAGCGCGGCCTCGATGTGGCTGGCCAGGTCGGTGTCGGGCGGGCCGACGCGGCGACCGCAGGTGGCGACGATGCGCCGGGTCATTTCCAGCTGCTGGCGCCACTCCTCGGATTCGGCGCCCTGGCGCAGCAGGGTGAGCGTGAGCACGTCGGCCCAGGCCTGGTTGAGCAGCGCGCGCACGAATTTCGGCAGGCGCTGCTCGCCGACCAGCCCGGCGACGGTGTCGGCGGCCTGGCGCTTGGCGATTTCCAGTTTTTCCTTGCCCAGCGCCGCTTCGACATGGCGGCGCTCGGTCATCTCGGCCTTGCGCGCGAGGTTGTGCAATTGCGCCTGCAGGTCCTGGTTGCTGGCCTCGAACACCGCCAGGTCGCCGTCGTAGTGCTCGACCACGTTGCTGACCGCCTGCTGCAGCGGCGCCAGCAGTTGCGGGTCGACGTCGTCGTCGTCGAGCCAGCGCGCCCCGGATTCGGCGACCGCATTGAGCAGTTGCCGGGCCGGGTGTTGCGCGCGCACGAAGAACGCGCGGTCCTGCAACGCGACCCGCAGCAGCGGCAGTTGCAGCCGTCGCAACAACCCCGAGGCCGGGGTGTCGGTGCGGATCTCGCGCTCGATCTGGCCGTATAGCATTCCGAGCAGCTCGAAGGTGTCGTTGTCCTCGCGCGAGAAGCTGGCGCCGTGCCCGCGCTGCTGGCGCACCTGCGCCATCAGCGCCTGCTTGATGTCGAGCAGGCTGCGCGGGGTGCCGGTCGGCGACATCGTTTCCTGCATGTGGCCGAGCGCGTCGACCACTTCGTCGGTGTCGAGTTGCTCGCGGGGCGCGCTGCGGTTGTCCGGGCGCAGCTTGCCGAGCAGCTCGCGGCGGCCGGTGAGCAGTTGCTGCAGCAGGTCGAAGGCGGCGCGTTCGTCGAAGCCCCCGGCCTGTTCGTCGGCCTCGCCCAGCCAGGCGGTATGCGTGCGTTGCGGTTCGCCCTGGCCGCCGTCGCGCCGGTCGCCGCCGGTGCGGCCGCCGCGCCTGGGTGCCCGCCGCGGCTTGGCGCCGGGCACGGCGGCCTCGGCGGCGGCCTCGGCCTGGGCCTGCGCACTCGGGCGCACCCGCAGCGGCACGTAGGTCAGGCTCGGCAGGATTCCCTCGGCGGCGACCGAGACGTTGAGCATCTCCAGCAGCTGCGGGTAATTCACCATCACCCGGCGCTCGAAGATGCGATACAGAAGCAGCCGCGCTTCCAGGGAGACCTGCAGCGACTGCGCGGCCTCGCGCAGGATGCGGCACAGCGATTGCGGACCGAACGGAATGCGTTCGGCGTCGTATGCGGGCGCGCCGGCGAGCACGCCGAAGCGCTGGCCCAGCAGGTGCAGCGTCAGGCTGGCGCGCGATTCCTGGCGCACGGCGATGTCGCGCAGCACCGTGTCCTCGTCCAGTTCGGTCTCCTCGACCAGGCGCAACTGGTGGAAGGTGGCGGCCGCCGCGCCCGCCTCCGGGGTGCGGCCGGCGTGCGCGACGCCCCGGCCGAGGGAGGCGAGGCTGGCTTCCAGCCCGACCATGAAGCGCGGCACCAGGTCCGACCGGTTCAGGCGCAACGTGCGCAGGGTCTGCAGGTGGGTGGATTCGACGCCCGGGTTGCGGGCGTGGTCGGCGAGCCGGAACAGCTGCTGCTCGAATTCCGACAGCATCGCGGTGAGGTGGCGCTCGAACTCGTCCGAGGCGGTGTTGAGCAGGTGCTCGAGTACGCGCCGCACGCGTCGCGGCAGGGTGGCGGCGGCCAGCGTCTGCGCTGCGGAAGCTTCGATGGCGGGTGGCGGTGCGGACATCGGGACGCTCGTCTCTGGCCAGCTCCTGTACCGGCCATGTAATTAACACGTCGCGGCGCCCGCAGCCAACTCCGGATGCCGATGATCCGCGCCGCGTCGGCATGCCGCCCGCGGGCGGGACGCGCTCCCGGGGCCCGCTCCCGGGGCCCGCTCAGGCCGGGTCTGGCAGGAACAGGCCGATCACGTCGTTGGTGAAACGGCGGCCGAGCCCGGTCGGCACGATGCGCTCTCCGTCGCCTTCGATCCAGCCGTAAGCGCGCGCCGCGGCCAGTTCTCCGGCGATGTCGCTGCGCGCCAATCCGGTGCGTGCCTCGAATTCGCTCAACGCGAACCCGGCATTGAGCCGCAAGGCATTGAGCATGTAGTCGAACGGCCGCCGTGGCGGGTCGATGCGCTCGTCGCCCCCGATCGCGGCCGGGCTGCCGGCGCTGGCGAGGTAGGCCGCGGGGTGCTTGACCTTCCAGCGCCGCAGGATCGCCTGTTCGCCGCCGAGCGTGAGCTTGCCGTGCGCGCCGGCGCCGATCCCCAGGTAATCGCCGAAGCGCCAGTAGTTGAGGTTGTGCGCGCACTGGCGCCCCGGGCGCGCGTAGGCGCTGACTTCGTATTGCGCGTAGCCGGCGTCGGCGAGCAGCGCCTGGCAGTGCTCCTGCATGTCCCAGCTGGCGTCGTGGTCGGGAATGCCGGCCGGCGGGCGCGCCGCGAACACGGTATTGGGCTCCAGTGTCAGCTGGTAGTGCGAGATGTGCGCCGGTTCCAGCGCGATCGCGCGCTCGATGTCGCGTTCGGCCATTGCCTGGGTCTGTTCCGGCAACGCGTACATCAGGTCCAGGTTGAAGTTGTCGAAGCCGGCCTGGCGCGCCAGTCGCACCGCGGCGACGGCTTCGCCGCTGTCGTGGATCCGCCCCAGGCGTTGCAGGCAACCGTCGTCGAAACTCTGGATGCCGAAGCTCAACCGGTTCACGCCGGCGGCGCGATAGCCTTCGAAGCGGCCGTGCTCGGCGGTCCCGGGATTGGTCTCCAGGGTGATCTCGCAACCCGGGGCGAAGCGCAGGCGGCTGCTGGCCTGCTGCAGGAAGGCGTCGATCGCCTCGGGCGGGAACAACGACGGCGTGCCGCCGCCGAAGAACACCGTCTGCACGGTGCGCCCCCAGGCCAGCGGCAGGTCCTGGTCGAGGTCGGCGACCAGCGCATCGACATAGGCGGCGAACGGCAGCGGGCCGCGGCCCTCGTGCGAATTGAAGTCGCAGTACGGGCACTTGCGCACGCACCAGGGCAGGTGCACGTACAGCGACAGCGGCGGGGTGGCGAGCATGGGTCCCATTGTAGGAGCGGCGCCGGCCGCGAACGCTTTCTCCGCGTCCCGGGGCAGCCAAAAGCTCGCGGCCGGCGTCGCTCCTACAGAAGCCGCTCCCGCGGAAGCCGCGTCTACGCGAGGTCGGACAGGCGCTGTTTCAGCGCGGCCAGCGCGCGGGCGCGATGGCTGACGAGGTTCTTGACCGCGGGATCGAGCTCGGCCGCCGAGCAGCCGTGTTCCTGGTCCAGGAATACCGGGTCGTAGCCGAAGCCGCGCACGCCGCGCGGCGTGGCCAGGATGCGCCCGTGCCAGCTGCCCTCGGCGATGACCGGTTGCGGATCGTCGGCGCCGCGCAGCAGCACCAGCACGCAATGGAAGCGCGCCGTGCGCGCCGCATCGGGCACGCCTTCGAGTTCGCGCAGCAGGCGCTCGATGTTGCGGCCCGCATCGCCATGGCCGCCACCGTAGCGCGCCGAATACAGGCCGGGCGCGCCGCCGAGCGCGTCCACGCACAGGCCCGAGTCGTCGCCCAGCGCCGGCAGCCCGGTCGCGCGCGCGGCATGCCGCGCCTTGAGCAGCGCGTTCTCGACGAAGGTCAGGCCGGTTTCCTCGGCATCGGCGACGCCGAACTCCGATTGCGCGCGCAGGGTGAAGCGGCCGTCGCCGAGCAGCTCGCGCAATTCCGCGAGCTTGCCGGCGTTGCCGCTGGCCAGCACCAGCTGCATGGCCGCGGTGGTCATCGCCCCGTGAGCGCCGCCTGTTGCGCGGCGAACAGTTCGGCCGTGCCCTTGGCGGCGAGCGCGAGCATCGCGTCGAGCTCGTCGCGGCGGAACGCATGGCCCTCGGCCGTGCCCTGCACCTCGATGAAGCCGCCGCCGTCGTTCATGACCACGTTCATGTCGGTGTCGCAGCTGCTGTCCTCGGCATAGTCCAGGTCCAGCACCGGCACGCCGCCGCAGATGCCGACCGAGACCGCGGCGACCGCACCGACGATCGGGTTGCGCCCGCCCTTGAGCGTCTTCAACTCGCCGCGCTTGCCCAGCCAGTCGATCGCATCCACCAGCGCGACGTAGGCGCCGGTGATCGCCGCGGTGCGGGTGCCGCCGTCGGCCTGCAGCACGTCGCAGTCCAGGGTGATGGTGCGTTCGCCCAGCGCGCCGCGGTCGATGCAGGCGCGCAGGCTGCGGCCGATCAGGCGCTGGATTTCCAGGGTGCGCCCGCCCTGCTTGCCGCGCGCGGCCTCGCGGTCGCTGCGGGTGTGGGTGGCGCGCGGCAACATGCCGTATTCGGCGGTGACCCAGCCTTCGCCCTTGCCGCGCAGGAACGCCGGGACCCGGTTTTCGACGCTGGCGGTGCACAGCACCCGGGTATCGCCGAAGGCGACCAGCACCGAACCTTCGGCATGGCGGGTGTAGCCGCGGCTGATCGTCACCGTGCGCAACTGGTCGGGCGCGCGGCCGTCGGGGCGGGCGAAAGCCGGCGAAGGAGAGGTGCTCATGCGGAAATTCACCGGAACGCGGCGCGCGAGTTTACCATCGCAGGCTTCCCGCCCCACCGGCCGTGCAGCATGGCGGCCGGTATTCGCCGCGTTCTGGAGATGCGATGCCCATCAGAAGCATGACCGCCTTCGCCTCCGGCGAGCGCGCCACCGCCGGCGGCACCCTGGGCTGCGAACTGCGGGCGGTCAACCACCGCTTCCTGGAAATCGGCATGCGCCTGCCCGATGAATTGCGCGCATTGGAGCCCGCGCTGCGCGAGCGCATCGCCGCGCGGGTGGCGCGCGGCAAGCTCGACCTCACGCTGCGCCTGCGCACGCCGGAGGGCGGCGACGCGCTGCAGCTGGATCCGCACGTGCTCGGACAGCTGTCGGAACTGGCGCTGGACATGCAGGCGCGGTTCCCGGCGCTGCGCACCGAATTCACGGAGTTGCTGCAGTTCCCCGGCGTGCTGCAGTCGCGCAGCGTCGATCCGGCCGCGCTGCAGGCCGAGGCGATGGCGCTGCTCGAGCAGGTGCTGGGCGAATTCGTCGTCGCCCGCGAGCGCGAGGGCGGCAAGCTGGCGGTGGTGATCGGCGAGCGCGTCGACGGCATCGCCCGCATCGCCGCGCAAGTGCGCACGCTGATGCCGGTGATCGGCGCCGGCCAGCGGCAGAAGCTCGAGGCGCGGCTGGCCGACCTGCGCCAGCCCGCGGATCCGGGCCGGCTGGAGCAGGAACTGGTGCTGTGGCTGCAGAAGCTCGACGTCGACGAGGAGCTCGATCGCCTCGACAGCCACATCGCCGAGATCCGGCGCGTGCTGAAGCAGGGCGAGCCGGTTGGCCGGCGGCTGGATTTCCTGCTGCAGGAATTCAACCGCGAGGCCAACACGCTCGGTTCCAAGTCGGTCGATGCCCGTACTTCCGCCGCCGCTGTCGAACTCAAGGTCCTGATCGACCAGGTCCGCGAACAGATCCAGAACATCGAGTAGCGTGCAAGGAGCCGGGCGCCGGAAATGCGGATGCAACCGACCGATTGCTGTCATCCTGAGCGCATCGAAGGATCTGCTGGCGGCAATCGACCAGTGCACGGCAGCTCCTCCCTGCGTTCGGGATGACACCCTGTAACATTCCCGATTCCCGATTCCCGATTCCCGATATCCCTGCCAGATGCGCGGAACCCTCTACATCGTCGCTGCGCCCTCCGGTGCCGGAAAATCCAGCATCGTCAACGCCTGCCTGGCGCGCGATGCGAACATCTGCCTGTCGATCTCGTTCACCTCGCGCGCGCCGCGGCCGGGCGAGCGCCACCACGAGCACTACCACTTCGTCGACGCAGCGGAGTTCGAGCGCATGGTCGCCGCCGGCGATTTCTTCGAGCATGCCCGCGTGCACGGCGACTGGAAGGGCACCGCGAAACAGTCGGTGGAACCGCAGCTGGCCGCCGGGCGCGACGTGCTGCTGGAGATCGACTGGCAGGGCGCGCGCCAGGTGCGTGCGCAGGTGCCGGACGCGGTCAGCGTGTTCATCCTGCCGCCCTCGCGCGAGGCGCTGGAGCAGCGCATGCGTGCCCGCGGCCAGGACAGCGATGCGGTGATCGCGCAGCGGCTGGCCGCCGCGCGCGAGGAGATGTCGCATTACGGCGAGTTCGACTACGTGATCGTCAACGAGGTGTTCGGGACCGCGGTCGCGGAAATGTGCGCGATCCTGCAGGCCAGCCGCCTGCGCCGCGAGGCACAGGCCCAGCGCCATGCCGGGCTGATCGCCACGCTGCTGGCCGGCGGGTAGCGGGCCGTCCCCGTGGAGCGGCTTCGGGCGCGAGCTCCTCGAGCCCTGGATCCCGCCCCAGGGGCGTCGGAAAACCACGCAAGTGCTTGATTTTGCGATGCGACCCTTGTGCGGGAACCGACGGATCCCGTAAACTCCGCCTCCCCCTGTTCATCGAGTCGACGGCCCAACCGGCCGCCGGAGAGTTTATGGCCCGCATTACCGTCGAAGATTGCCTGGAAGTGGTCGACAACCGCTTCGAGCTCGTGATGATGGCCGCCAAGCGCGCGCGCCAGCTCGCCAATGGCGTCGAACCGCAGCTGGACAACAGCGAGAGCAACGACAAGCCGACCGTGCTGGCGTTGCGCGAGATCGCCGCGCGCCGCATCGACCAGCCCTACATCGACGCGGTCGACAAGTCCGAGCGCGAGCGCAAGGAGCGCGAGGCGCTGGAGTGGGCCGCCGCCGAAGTGGTCGCCGACGACGACCTGTCCAAGGGCGATGATTGACGCAGGCCCCCTGCGACACCCCGCACAGCCAAGTGCGGGGCTGCAAGGCGATGACCTCGGTTTTCGGCTCCCAAAAAGGGGGCCGAAGTCGTTTTCGGGCCTGCCTATTCCCGATCGGGTGCGGTCGCCGTAGTCTGGCTGCATGACTCCGACCGGGCCTGCCCATGCCGCCGCACCCGCGCCCGCCGACGAGGCGGTGCCGGACTACGTGCATGCACTGGAGCAGGCCGCCCATTACCTTGCCGACGACCAGCGCCGCACGCTGCGCCGGGCTTGGGCGGTGGGCGCCGCCGCGCACGCCGGGCAGACCCGGCGCTCCGGCGAGCCCTACATCACCCACCCGGTGGCGGTGGCCACGGTGCTGGCCGAGCAGCGGGTCGATGTCGAAACCCTGATCGCGGCGATCCTGCACGACACCCTGGAGGACACGCCGCTGGGGCGCGACGCGATCGCCGGCGAGTTCGGCGAGACCGTGGCCGGGCTGGTCGACGGCGTCACCAAGCTGGACAAGCTGCAGTTCGCCGACCGCCAGGAAGCGGCCGCCGAGAGCTTCCGCAAGATGCTGCTGGCGATGGCGCGCGACCTGCGCGTGATCATGATCAAGCTCGCCGACCGCCTCCACAACATGCGCACGCTCTCCGCGCAGACGCCGGAGGCCCGGGTCCGCATCGCCCGCGAAACCCTGGAGATCTACGCACCGATCGCCCAGCGCCTGGGCATGAACATGGTCAAGGCCGAGTTGCAGAACCTCGGGTTCCGCGCGCTGCATCCCTGGCGCCATGCGGTGCTGGAAAAACGCATCCGCACCCAGCCGCTGCTGCGGCGCGAGGCGCTGGCCAGGATCGAGGCGCAGCTGGCGCAACGGTTGACCATGGAGGGCCTGCAGTACCGGCTGGTGGGGCGGGTGAAATCGCCCTGGAGCATCTATTCGAAGATGCGCGCGGAGGGCAAGAGCTTCGACCAGGTGATGGACGTGTTCGGCTTCCGCATCGTGGTCGATTCGGTCCCGGCCTGCTACCACGCGCTGGGCGTGGTGCACTCGGTGTTCAAGCCGCTGGACGGGCGCTTCCGCGACTTCATCGCGATCCCCAAGGCCAACGGCTACCAGTCGCTGCACACGGTGCTGTTCGGGCCCTACGGTTCGCCGATCGAGGTGCAGATCCGCACCTCGGAAATGGACCTGGTCGCCGAGCGCGGGATCGCCGCGCACTGGGTCTACAAGCACGGCGGCTCCGGCAACAGCGCGCACGGCCGCGCGCACACGTGGATCACCGGATTGCTGGAAAGCCAGCGCGGCACCGGCTCGTCGCTGGAGTTCCTGGAGAACGTCAAGGTCGACCTGTTCCCGGACGAGGTCTACCTGTTCACGCCCAAGGGCGACATCCTGGCGCTGCCGCGCAACGCCACCGCGCTCGACTTCGCCTACACGGTGCACACCGATGTCGGCAACCATGCGGTCGCCGCGCGCGTGGACAAGAAGCTGGTGCCGCTGCGCACCAAGCTGGCCAGCGGGCAGAAGGTCGAGGTCATCACCGCGCCCTCGGCGGCGCCGCAGCCGCATTGGCTGGAGTTCGTGGTCACCGGCAAGGCGCGCACCGCGATCCGGCACCAGCTCAAGAGCCTGGAGCACGAGGACGCGGTGCAACTGGGCCATCGCATGCTCGACCGCGCGCTGGAACGGCTGGAGACCTCGCTCGACCGCCTGCCGCCGGCACGGCTGGACGCCTATCTCGCCGACAACCGCTACCCGCGCCTGGAGGCGCTGCTGGCCGACATCGCCCTGGGCAACCGCATGCCGTCGCAGGTGGCGCGGGTGCTGGCGCTGCAGCAGGCGGCCACGCCGGACCTGCTCGATGCGCTGCAGCGGCCGCAGCAGGAAGGCATGTCCGGCGACCGCATCCTGATCACCGGCCACGAGCGCGGCGTGATCACCTTCGCCAACTGCTGCATGCCGATCCCGGGCGACGAGATCATGGGCTTCCACACCGCCGGTCGCGGCGTCGTCGTGCATCGGCTCGATTGCCCGAACGTGGTCGATTACCGCAAGTCGCCCGAACGCTGGGTCGCGATCGGCTGGGACCGCGAAGTCTCGGGCGACTTCCACAGCGCGCTGATGATCGACGTGGAGAACCGCCCGGGCGTGCTGGCGCAGGTCGCCGCCGCGATCGCGCAGGCCGAGTCCAACATCGATGGCGTGGAATACCTGGAACGCGACAGCAACGTTGCCGCGATCCGCTTCGCGATCGAGGTGCGCGACCGCAAGCACATCGCCGACGTGATCCGGCGCGTGCGCAGGCTCGGGGTGGTCCACGGGGTGCAGCGGCTGTAAGCGGGTCGCGCCGGCGGAGCAAATCCGGACCCCGGCATGCGCGGGATCCCGACGCGCCGGCGACGGCAAGCGCGCCGGCAGCCGCTAGAATCCGGTGATCGCATCCACCGGAGCCAGCCATGCCGCGCCAGCCGATCCACACCGAACAAGCCCCCGCCGCCATCGGCCCGTATTCGCAGGCCGTGCGCGCCGGCAACACGGTCTACTGTTCCGGGCAGATCCCGCTGGACCCGGCCACCGGCACGCTGGTCGAGGGCGACATCTCGAGCCAGGCGCGGCGCGCGTTCGACAACCTCAAGGCGGTCTGCGAGGCCGGCGGGGGCGGCTTCGGCGATGTCGTGCGGGTGGGCCTGTACCTGACCGACCTGGCGCAGTTCGCCGCGGTCAACGCGGTGATGGCCGAGTACTTCAATGCGCCGTACCCGGCGCGTTCGACCATCGAGGTGCCGGCGCTGCCCAAGGGCGCGGCGTTCGAGGTCGATGCGGTGATGGTGCTCGACTGACCACGGCGGTGGCACGCCCCGGCAAACGCCCTTCCGCCATCGCCGCGCCGTCGTTTTCGCCGGCCGGCGATGCGCCTTTGGCGTCGCTGCCCGGCGTCGGCCCGCGGGTTGCCGAAAAGCTTGCCGCGCGCGGGCTGCTGACGTTGCAGGACCTGTGGCTGCAGCTGCCGCGGCAATACGAGGACCGCACCCGGCTCACGCAGATCCGGGCGTTGCAGCCCGGCGTCGCGGCGCAGGTCGAGGGCACGGTCGAAGCGGTGGAACGCGGCTTCCGTTACCGGCCGATGCTGCGCGTCGCCATCGGCGACGATTCGCGGGCCACCCTGGTGCTGCGCTTCTTCCATTTCCGCGCCGCGCAGGTGGCGCAGTTCGCGCCGGGCGTGCGCGTGCGCTGCTACGGCACGCCGCGTGCCGGGCAGCAGGGCCTGGAGATCGTGCACCCGAGTTACCGCGTGCTCGATGCCGGCGACGGCGCGCTGGGCGACCGGCTGGACCCGGTATATCCGGCGATCGAGGGCATCGGGCCGGTCAGCCTGCGCCGCCTGATCGCACTGGCGCTGGACCGGTTGCCCGACGACGACGCCCTGGAATTGCTGCCGCGGGCGACGCTTGCGGGACTGCAGCTGCCATCGCTGCGCAGCGCGCTGCTGACCGTGCACCGCCCGCCGCAGGATGCCGATGTCGCCGCGTTGCTGGCCGGCAGCCATCCGGCGCAACGGCGGCTGGCGCTGGAGGAACTGCTCGCCCACCACCTCAGCCTGCGGCGCCGGCGGATCGCGTTGCAGCGGCATGCAGCCCCGGCACTGGCTGCCAGCGGCGCGCTGGTGGAGCGCCTGCGGGCGGCCTTGCCGTTCGCGCTCACCGGCGCGCAGGAGCGCGTGTTCGCGCAGGTTCGGCACGACCTGGCGCGGCCGCATCCGATGCTGCGGCTGGTGCAGGGCGATGTCGGCAGCGGCAAGACCGTGGTGGCGGCGCTGGCGGCGATGCTCGCGGTCCAATCCGGCAAGCAGGCCGCGCTGATGGCGCCGACCGAACTGCTGGCCGAGCAGCACCTGCACACCCTGCGCGGCTGGCTCGAGCCGCTGGGCGTGCGCGTGGCCTGGCTGGCCGGCAAGGTCACCGGCAAGGCGCGCGCCGCGGCCATGGCGGAGGTGGCCTCCGGCGGCGCGCAGGTGGTCGTCGGCACCCACGCATTGATGCAGGAAGGCATCGCCTTCCACGACCTCGCCCTGGCGATCGTCGACGAGCAGCACCGCTTCGGCGTGCACCAGCGGTTGGCGCTGCGCGACAAGGGCGCCGGCGCCGGCAGCGTGCCGCACCAGCTGGTGATGACCGCGACCCCGATCCCGCGCACCCTGGCGATGGCGGCCTATGCCGACCTCGATGTGTCGGCGATCGACGAACTGCCGCCCGGGCGCACCCCGGTGCAGACCGTAGCGCTCGGCGCCGAACGGCGGCCGGAACTGATCGAGCGCATCCGCGCGGCCTGTGCCGAGGGCCGGCAGGCGTACTGGGTGTGCACGTTGATCGACGATTCCGACGAGGTCGTGGCGCAGGCCGCGCAATCGACCTTCGAGGCGCTGTCGGCGGCATTGCCGGAGCTGCGGATCGGCCTGGTGCATGGGCGCATGAAGTCCGCGCAAAAGCAGGCGACGATGCGCGCGTTCAAGGACGGCGCACTCGACCTGCTGGTGGCGACCACGGTGATCGAAGTCGGCGTCGACGTCGCCAACGCCTCGCTGATGATCGTCGAGAACGCCGAACGCCTGGGCCTGGCGCAGCTGCACCAGCTGCGCGGGCGGGTCGGGCGGGGAAGCGCGGCCTCCAGTTGCGTGCTGCTGTACCAGCCGCCGCTGTCGGCGCTGGCGCGGCAGCGGCTGCAGGCCATGCGCGAAACCAGCGATGGTTTCGTCATCGCCGAGAAGGACCTGGCGTTGCGCGGGCCCGGCGAGCTGCTCGGCACCCGCCAGACCGGGCTGGCCGAATTCCGCCTCGCCGACCTCGCCCGCGATGCCGACCTGCTGCCGCAGGTGCACGCGCTCGGCGAGCGGCTGCTGGCCGAGTCGCCGCAGGTCGCCGAACGACTGGTCGCACGCTGGATCGGCGGCGCCGCGCGTTATGCATCGGCGTGATCGGCGGTGGCGGAGCGCGGTGGATCGCCGATAATCCGTCGATGACCGACCAGATCCCGTTGCTGATCGACACCGACCCGGGCGTCGACGACGCGCTCGCCTTGCTGATGGCCTTCGCCGACCGGCGCCATGCCGTCGTCGGCCTGGGCATTGCCGCCGGCAACGTCGGCCTCGCGCACACCGTCGCCAACGCGTTGAAGCTGTGCGAGGTGGCCGGGCGCGACGACATCCCGGTGTTCGCCGGTTGCGAGGGACCGCTGCTGCACGCGGCCGAGGATGCCGCCTTCGTGCACGGCAGCGACGGTTTCGGCGGCACCGGATATGCGCCCGCCAAGCGCGCGGCCGCAAGCGAGCATGCCGCGCAGGCGATCCTGCGGCTGTCGCACGAACACGCCGGGCGGTTGTTGCTGGTCGCGCTCGGGCCGCTGACCAACCTGGCGCTCGCGCTCAAGCTCGACCCGACGCTGCCGCAACGCGTCGCCCGGTGCGTGGTGATGGGCGGCGCGGTGACCGGTCACGGCAACATGACGCCTGCGGCCGAGTTCAACATCGGCTTCGACCCGGAAGCCGCGCACATCGTGTTCACCGCGTTCGCGCCCGGGCACGGTCCGCGGATCGAGCTGGCCGACTGGGAGGCGGTGCTGCGCCACGGCTTCGCCCACGCCGACTTCGAGCGCTGGCTGCAGGCCGGGACCGCGCGGGCGCGGTTCTACGCGGCGATCTCGCGGCATACCCGCGACTGGGCCCGCGGACGCCGCGGCGAGCGTTGGCATTCGGCCGATGCGCTGGCGATGGCGCTGGCGCTGGCGCCGGGGGCGGCACTGGAAATGGCGGAGCGGCCGCTGGTGGTCGAGTTGGCCGGCAGCCATGCGCGAGGCGCCACGCTGGTCGACTGGGAACGCCAGTCCGGCCGCCCGGACAACGCCGCGATCCTGATGCGGTACGACCAGGTGCGATTCGAGGCGCTGGTCGAGGCCGCGCTGGCCATGCCCTGATCCCCGCCACGCCCCGGGCGGGGCGGGCTTGCGCCGCCCCGCCGCCGCCGGCTACAATGCCGCTCTTGCCCAGACTGAAACCGGTGCCGCCATGAAGGCCGACATCCATCCCGAATACCGCGAAGTCGTGTTCCAGGACGTGACTTCTGATTTCAAGTTCCTGACCCGTTCCACCATCTCCAGCAAGGAGACGGTGAAGTGGGAGGACGGCAACGAATATCCGCTGGTCAAGGTCGAGATTTCCTCGGCCACGCACCCGTTCTACACCGGGCAGAACAAGATCATGGATACCAGCGGCCGCATCGACAAGTTCAAGCGCCGCTACACGAAGTAACTGCTCCGCAGCGCAGCAGCCGACGGCCGCCCGAGGGCGGCCGTTCGCGTTTGCGGGCGGCGCCGCACCTGCCGCGTCCAGTGCCCGGGGCTGAGCCGTCGCTCCAATCGGCTATGCGATAATCCCTGCTTCCGCGGCGCTCGCCGCGGGCCGCCATCGATCCACTGCCAGCAGTGATCCCGCTTCCGCGCCTTGCGCCGACGTTGTGCGCCTGCGCCCGCCATCGAGGAGTGTCGTCGTGTCCGACGCGAACCAACCCGCCATCGACCAGGTCACGCTGACCGCCGCCGGCAAGTCCGTCGCCCTGCCCGTGCAAACCGGCACGCTCGGCAACCCGTGCATCGACATCGGGAAGCTGCCGAAGGAAACCGGCTGCTTCACCTACGACCCGGGGTTCACCGCCACGGCGGCCTGCAAGTCGGCGATCACCTACATCGACGGCGACGCCGGCGTGCTGATGTACCGCGGCTACCCGATCGAACAGCTCGCCAGGCACTCCAGCTTCCTCGAAGTCGCCTACCTGCTGATGAACGGCGAATTGCCGGACAAGGCCGGGTTTTCCGCCTTCGACAACGAAGTCACCCACCACACGATGATGCACGAGGCCTTCAAGGGCTTCCTCGACGGTTTCCGCCACGACGCGCATCCGATGGCGATGCTGGTCGGCATGCTCGGCTCGATGGCGAGCTTCTACCACAACGACCTGGACTACGAAGACCCCGAGCAGCGCCGCCTGGCCGCGATCCGCCTGATCGCCAAGGTGCCGACGATCGCCGCCGCCTGCCACCGCCATTCGATCGGCTGGCCGTTGCGGTACCCGCGCAACAACCTCGAGTACGTCGACCGCTTCCTGCACATGATGTTCGAGGTGCCGAGCGAGCCGCTGGTGCTCAAGCCGGTCGCCGCCCGCGCGCTCGACCTGCTGTTCATCCTGCACGCCGACCACGAGCAGAACGCCTCGACCTCGACCGTGCGCCTGGTCGGCTCCACCGGCGCCAACCCGTACGCCTGCGTCGCCGCGGGCGTCGCCGCGCTGTGGGGCCCCGCGCACGGCGGCGCCAACGAGGCGGTGCTGAAGATGCTCGCCGAGATCGGCGACGCGAAGAACGTGCAGTCGGCGGTCGACAAGGCCAAGGACAAGGAATCCGGCTTCCGCCTGATGGGCTTCGGCCATCGCGTCTACAAGAACTTCGATCCGCGCGCCAAGATCATCCGCGAGATGTGCCACCAGGTGCTGGCCGAGCTCGGCGTCAACGATCCGATGCTGGACGTGGCGATGAAGCTGGAGGAAGCCGCGCTGAAGGACGAGTACTTCATCCAGCGCAAGCTCTACCCGAACGTGGATTTCTACAGCGGCATCATCTACAAGGCGCTCGGGATCCCCACGGAGATGTTCACGGTGATGTTCGCGATCGCGCGCACCGCCGGTTGGGTCGCCCATTGGCTGGAACAGCAGGAAGACCCGGAAGCCAGGATCGGGCGCCCGCGCCAGGTCTACACCGGCTACGCGGCGCGCGATTACGCCGCGATCGACAAGCGCTGAGGCGCGATCACCGGAAAGCCCCGCGATGCGGGGCTTTCCTATTGCTGCCGGCGGGGGTTCAGCCGCCGGCTTCGTAGGCCGCGATCTCGTCCCGTGCAAGCAACGCGCCCAGTTGTGCCAGCGAGGCGCGCTTCATCGGTTTTTCGTCGACGCCCGACAGCGGCGCTTGGCGCAGCACGTCCAGCGGCAGCACGGTCAGGTCGAAGGCCAGTTCCTCGGCCGAGAACAGCCAGACCGGCGCATCGGCCGTGCGTTGCGGGTCCAGCCGCAGCCGTCGCGAACGCGCTTCGGCGGGAATGTCGTGTTCGTCGAGGAAACGGGGCACGGCGTCGGCATCGTCGGTGTACAGCTGCAGTGCGACCGGGGCATTGGCGTCGGCGGTGCCGTCGAGCACCGGGCCGACCAGGCGCGGTTCGAACGGCGCGAAGAACTCCAGCGCGCGCAACGCGGCCTCGCGGCGGGCGCGCAGGCCGGCGGCCAGGGCATCGCCCGCGAACAGGCGCTGGTATTCGCGCAGGGCTTCCTCGATCTCGCGATTGCGCGGCAGCGAGGCGTCGTCGTGGATGCCGAGCCGGTCGGCGGCCTTGAGCTTGGCCTGGTGGTAGTCGCGGATGCCGCCCTCCGCCATCAGCCGCGCGGCCTCGTGGGCGAGGCGGTGGCGGCGTTCGCGGGTGCGGGTAAGCGCGTGCTGGTGGGCGTGCTGACGGGCGTGTTGCATGGTGCGGCCTCCAGTCGAACCCGCTCCGACTCTACCGCATCCGGCGCCCGCGGGGCGCACGGACGGCCGGCTCGTGCCGCAGCTCAGAAGATGTCGAAGGCTTCCTCGTCCTGGGCCTGTGCGTCCTCGGTGGTGTCGACGTAGCTTTCCATGCGCTCCAGGTCCTCCGCCTTGACCCATTCGACGATGCCGCCGCTGGCGTCGGGCAGCAGTTGCCCGCCGGCGCCGACCGCGACCTTGACCATGCCTTCGGGCGGATCGTTGCTGGCGATCGGCTTGTCCTTGAGCGCCACGCGCATGTAGTCGATCCAGATCGGCAGCGCCGCCTTGCCGCCGTACTCGCGGTAGCCCAGCGAGCGGAAATCGTCGCGCCCGACCCAGACCGTGGTGACGATGTCGCCGCCGAAGCCGGAGAACCACGCATCGCGATGGTCGTTGGTCGAACCGGTCTTGCCCGCGACGTCCTCGCGCCCGAGCACCTTGGCCGCGGTGCCGGTGCCGCGCTGGACCACGTCGCGCATCATCGATACCAGCTGGTAGGCGACGCGGGCGTCGATCGCGCGCGGGGCCAGCACCGTGTCGGCAGGCAACGCGGCGGCCGTGGCCGCCGGCCTGGCCGCGTCCTTCGCGCCGGGATCGGGCTTGGGCGCGGGCGCCGCCCCCCCGGGCCCCAGGTCGAACCCGGCGACCACGTTGGCGGCCTGCACCGTGCCGGCAGCGGCATTGCCGACGCCGCAGGCGCGGCAGGCGGTCGCCGGCTTTTCCTTGAAGATCAGCTTGCCGTCGCGGTCGCGGACCTCGTCGATGAACCAGGGAGTGATGCGGAAGCCGCCATTGGGGAAGGTCGCATAGCCGCGCGCGATCATCAGCGGCGGCAGCGACGCGGTCCCCAGCGACATCGACAGGTTGGGCGGCAGCAGGGCCTCGTCGATGCCGAAGTGGCTGATGTACTTGCGCGCGTAGTCGATGCCGATCGCGTCGAGCAGGCGCACCGACACCAGGTTGCGCGACTGCACCAGCGCCTCGCGCAGGCGCATCGGGCCGGCGAAGTTGCCGCTGTCGTTCTGCGGCCGCCACATGTGGCCGCGGCGGTCCTTGAACACCACCGGCGCGTCGAGCACGATCGAGGCCGGGTTGAAGCCGCGCTCCATCGCCGCCGCGTACAGGAACGGCTTGAAGCTGGAGCCCGGCTGGCGCCGCGCCTGGGTGGCGCGGTTGAACTTGTTGCCGGCGAAGCTGAAGCCGCCGACCAGCGCGCGCAGGGCGCCGTTTTCCGGATTCAGCGACACCAGCGCGGCCTGCGCTTGCGGCAACTGGTCGAGCTGCCAGCGCGGCGCGGCGGCCGGCTTGGTGGTGGTCGCCGCAGTGCCGGCATCCTTGCCGGCGTCGCCGCCGGCGGCGACGGCGTCGATCCGGCGCACGCGCACCAGGTCGCCGCGCTTCACCAGCGCCGACGGGCTGCGCCCGGTCCAGCGGCTGCTGGCGGCATCGAGCGTGATCGTGGCGGCATTGGCGAGGACCACGTCGGCGCTGCCTTCGCCGCTGCGCAGGACGATTGCCGGCAGCAGGCCGCCCTGGGCCGGGATGCCGTGCAGGCGCGCGGCGGCGACGGCCGCATCCTCGTCGGCCGCCAGGTCGAAATGCAGTTCCGGCGCCTTGCGCCAGCCGTGGCGGTGGTCGTAGGTGAACAGGCCGTCGTGCACCGCGTCCTGGGCCGCGGCCTGCAGCACCGGGTCGATGGTGGTGGTGACGTGGTAGCCGCGGGTCAGCACGTCGCCGCCGAAGCGCGCGATCATCTCCCGGCGCACCATTTCCGCCACGTACGGGGCATCCACCTCGATCGGGATGTCGTGCGGGCTGGCGTGCATCGGCGCGGCCTGCGCGGCGGCCTCCGCGGCGCGGTCGATGAAGCCCAGTTCGCGCATGCGCTGCAGCACGTAGTCGCGGCGGATGCGCGCGCGCTCGGGGTTGCTGACCGGGTTGCCGCTGGACGGGAATTTCGGGATCCCGGCCAGCGTCGCCATCTCGTCGAGGCTGAGCTCGCCCAGTTTCTTGCCGTAATAGAACTCGGCGGCCGCGCCGATGCCGTAGGCGCGATTGCCGAAGAAGCTCTTGTTGAGGTAGAGCTGGAAGATCTCGTCCTTGGTGAGCTCGCGTTCCATCTTCATTGCCAGCATCATCTCGGCGAGCTTGCGGGTGTAGCTGTATTCGGAGCTGAGGAAGAACTGCCTCGCCACTTGCTGGGTGATCGTGGAGCCGCCCGGGACGCGCTTGTCGCTGGTGGTGGCCAGCAGCCAGACCGCGCGCGCGATGCCCTTGAAGTCGATGCCATGGTGGCGATAGAAGCTGTTGTCCTCGATCGCGATGAAGGCCTGCTTCTGGCGTTCCGGGACCTCCGCGATGTCCACCGGGTAGCGCCGGGTTTCCCCGAACAGCGCCATCAAGCGACCGTCGCGGGAATAGACGTACATCGGCTCCTGCAGCTCGACGGTGCGCAGCGACTGCACGTCCGGCAGCTTGGAGGAGACCACCACGTAGAGGGTGCCCAGGGCCAGCAGGCCGAGCACCGAAACGGCGGCGAAAGCGAACAAGGCCCAGCGCAACAGGCGGCGAAACGGGGGCATCAGGCGGGATTCCTTGCGCGTGGGCGTATTGCGGGTGTCAAGCCCGGGGAGTATAGAGGAGCCGCCTGCAACGCCCGCCTGCGGCCGTATGCGGACTCCATCGGCGTTGATTGTTTACCGGGCCAGGGGGCGTCAGGGGCGGGGGGGAGTTGCCATGACGTAAAAAGTCCGTTATTTAATGCAACGGGGCACGTTGTGCGCGTAAGCGCCCGTGATAAGGGGAGAAAACGTGGGACTGATCACAAAAAGCCAGCCGGCCTTGGTC
>JAKFDF010000038.1:0-7159 GCA_036676275.1 Lysobacter sp. | reverse complement strand
TGTATCCCCTAGAGGTAGTTGAACTTCACGTGCCCCGCGTGGCCGGCGTTCCGGTCCGTCGGGTAGCCGTGCAACGATGCACGTGCACGGGAATCATACGCAGGCTACGTGCCAACGCGGTCAGTCCGGATTCCGGTCCGGGGGCGGGATGGGGGTCACGGTTCGGCCCGACGGGGGTCACGGTTCGACGGGGCGCCAGCGGACGTGGGCGGCGCGAAACGTCGCTTAGTGACGCCGAGTGTCAGTTGCGGTGCTGGCCTCCGATGCTGGCACGCAACATGGGGTGGCAACGCCCGGGGCATCCGGCGCCACCGCGGGCGGCGACAGGCGATCGTCGACGGTGATCGGCAAGCGGTCGCGGGACGCCGCCAAGGCCGGGCTGCTAGGGTGCCGCGCAGGGGAAGTACCGGCGGTCGCATCGCTGTCAGGGGGCGGGATGGAATCATCGACTCGGCGCGTGGGTATCGCGCTGTTGCTGCTGTTCACGGCTTCGGGGTTCGCCGCGCTGGTCTACCAGTCGGCGTGGTCGCAATACCTCGGGCTGACGCTCGGCCATGCCGCCTACGCGCAAAGCCTGGTGCTGGCGATCTTCATGGGCGGGATGGCGCTGGGCGCCTGGATCGCCAGCCGCGCCAGCGGCCGTTCGCGGCGCCTGCTGCTGGCCTATGCCGCGATCGAGGCCTTGATCGGCGTCGCCGGGCTGCTGTTCCATCCCTTGTTCGTGCGCTACATGGCGCTGTCGGAGGATCTCGTGTTGCCGGGGCTGCACGACGCGGCGCTGGCGCACGGCTACCAGTGGCTGAGCGCGGCCTTGCTGATCGCGCCGCAATGCATCCTGCTCGGCGCGACCTTCCCGATCCTCAGCGCCGGCTACATGCGGCTGGCGCCACGCGAGGCGGCGCCGATCCTCGGCGGGCTGTACTTCAGCAACAGCATCGGCGCGGCGGCCGGGGCGCTGGCGACCACCTTCCTGCTGCTGCCTGCGGTCGGCATGCCCGGCTCGATGCAGGTGGCCGGCTCGCTCAACATCCTGGTCGCGCTGGGCGCCTGGGCGCTGTGGCGCGGCACCGGCGACGCGCCGCCGCCGGTGGCCGTGCCGGCCGCCGATGCAAGGCCCGCGGTCGAACGCGGCTTCCTGCGGCTGATGCTGTTCGCGGCGGCGATCACCGGCGCGACCTCGTTCGTGTACGAACTGGGCTGGGTGCGGATGCTCAACCAGGCGCTGGGCACCACGGTGCACGCGTTCGAGCTGATGCTCGCCGCCTTCATCCTGGGCCTGGCGTTCGGCGGCTTGTGGGTGCGACAGCGCGGGGCGCGCACCGCCGATGCCGCGCGCGGCGCCGGCTATGCGCAGGTGGCGATGGGGATCGCGGCGCTGCTGTCGATCCCGATGTTCAACCAGAGTTTCCGCTGGGTCGGCTGGCTGATGGCGCACGTCGCCCGCGACGACGCCGGCTACACCGGCTTCAACCTGGGCAGCGGCGCGATCGCGATGGCGGTGATGTTCCCGGCGGCGTTCTTCGCCGGCATGACGCTGCCGCTGTTCACCCTGGCGCTGCTGCGCCGCGGCGCCGGCGAATCGAGCATCGGTCGGATTTATGCGGCCAATACCTTCGGCGCCATCGTCGGCGTGTTCGCGATGGTGCACCTGCTGGTGCCGTGGATCGGCGTGCGCCTGGCGGTGACGCTGGCGGCGCTGGCCGACATCGCACTGGGGTTGTACCTGCTGCGCTTCAGCGGTGCGCGCCAGGTGACCCGTGGCTATGCGATCGCGGGTATCGCGGCGCTGCTGGCCTGCGTCGTCAGCCTGGGCCTGGGCAAGCCGGATCCGCGCGCACAGGTTGCCGGGGTGTTCCGTACCGGCCAGTGGCGTGTCGCCGACGAGGTGCAGATTCCCTACCTGCGCGATGGCCAGACCGCGACCGTGTCGGTGTCGACCACCGGGAGCGAGCGCTACGCCAACATCGCGACCAACGGCAAGGTGGATGCCGCGCTGGCGACGAAACTGGACATCGCGCCGGATGGCGACGAGGCCACCATGCTGATGGCCGCCGCCCTGCCGCTGGCGTTGCATCCGCATCCGCAACGGATCGCGGTGATCGGCTGGGGCTCGGGCCTGACCACCCACACCCTGCTGGGCAGCCCGCTGCCGCGGGTGGTGGACAGCGTCGAGATCGAGCGCGCGATGTACGACGGCGCGCGCCTGTTCGGCGAGCGGGTGGCGCGTGGCTACCACGACCCGCGTTCGCGTGTGCATTTCGAGGATGCGCGCACCTATTTCTCCACCGGCAACCGGCAATACGACGTGATCGTTTCCGAGCCGTCCAATCCGTGGGTGAGCGGCGTCGCCAGCCTGTTCACGCGCGAGTTCTATGGCTTTACCTACCGCCACCTCGCCGCCGACGGGCTGTTGGTGCAGTGGGTGCAGAGTTACGAGCTCAGCGATCCCTTGCTGGCGACGATGGTGGCGGCGCTGCTCGAGGTGTTCCCGGACAGCGATGTGTACCTGACCAACACCAGCGACCTGCTGCTGGTCGCACGCAAGGGCCCGCGACATGCGGCCGACTGGTCGCGGCTGGCACGGCCGCCGTTGGGCGACGAGCTGCGCCGGGTCGGGCTCGGCGATGGCGCGGAATTCCGGTTGCGCCGGATCGGCGGGCCCGCGACCTTGCGCAACCTGGTGCGGTTGACCGGCGCGCAGCCGCATTCGGACTACTACCCGACGGTTTCCCTGCGCGCACCGAAGGCGCGCTTCAAGAACGAGCGCGCCATGACCCTGTTGCAGGTGGCGTACTCGGGATTGCCCACCCAGGAAATGCTGGGCGAGCGGATGCCGCCGCCGGCGGCGGCAGCGATCGCCGATACCAGGGATTCGCTGCCGGCCACCCGGCGCCAGTTGGCGTTGGCATTGCGCGAGACGCTGTTGCAAGGCCGCGTCGGCGACGGGCTGCGCCGGCGCTGGCCCGGTGAAGCCAGGCACGCAACGACGCTGCTGGAGCTCTCGACGACGGCGATGACCGATGCGCAAGTCGCGGCCTGGTCGCTGGCCCTGGTCGAGGTTTGCGAGCCACTGGCTGCCAACCTGCCGCGACCGGACCTGGCGGCATTGTTCGACGCGCCGGGATGGTTGGCGGATCCGGCGGCGCAGCCGGAAGCCGTGCCGGTTTTGCTTGCGTTGCAGGCCGCCATCGCCGCGCGCGATCCCGCGGGGATCTCCGCCAGTGCCGACCGCGTGCTTGCGCTGCCTCCGCAGTCGATCGCGCCGCTGGCGCGCGAACAGGCGCTGGCCGCGGCGATGCTGGCCGCGATCGCGTCGGGGCGGCCTGCGGATGCCGCGCGCCTGGAATCCACGCATGGGCCGTCGATCCCGCCGTCACGGCTGTTCGGGATGTTGCGTTCCTGGCTGCTGGCTTGGGCTGACGGCGCGTCGCGGGATCGTGCGGTCGCGCTGGGCGCGGTCGGGCAGTAGCGACCAGGGGTCGAGGGCGACCGTGGCCAGCGGCCGGCCATCGTCCGCGGCGATCAGTTGCACGGCGCTGCCGCGGCTGGAATCCAGCGGCAACCAGCGCACCGCGGTGGCGGTCATGCCGAGGTTTTGCAGCGCTGCCTGCAGCGCGTCCCGGGCGTGGGGACTGCGTCGCATCGCGTCGTCGACGGGATGCGCGCGGCGCAGCAGGCGCGGCGCGACCTTGGCGTAATCGGCGTACAGGCGCGGCTGCTGCACGGCAAGATGCCCGGAAATCTCGCCGAACAGCAGCGCGTTGCGCGCCTGCAGGTCGGCCGGCAACTTCAGGCCCACCAGCCGCGGGCGGCCATAACCGGGCCTGTCGTAGGGCGGCGCGGCGCTTTCCCAGTCGGCGGGCCGGATCTCGTTGGCGAACACCAGTTCGAAGCGGTCGACGTTGCCGACCAGGAACACCGGGCGGCCCTGGAAGAACACGTGCGCGCCGTAGGCGAAGAACGCGGCCTGCAGCAGGGCGATCACGGTGAGGTCGAAGCGCATGCCGCGCTTGCCGTGGCGATACACCAGCAGGGTCAGCAACGGCCCGACGCAGAGGTCGATCGCCGCCATCACCAGCAGCAGCCGGTCCACGCCGGAGACATGGAACAGCGAGGGCGGATACCACAGCGTGATCGCCAGTGCCGCCGCCAGGCTCAGCACCAGCGCGCTGGCCAGCAGGTGGATGCCGGCGGCGCGCCAGCGGCTCATGGCGGCGCGCCTGCCCCGGCGGCAAGCGTTGGCCAACGGCCACGCGCCGCGCCGATGATCGCCGCCAGCGCGGATGCGGCCAGCAACAGTTCGAACGGGCGATAGGGGATCGAGTAACGCGGCTCGGCTTGCAGCAGTGCGTGCATTGCGGTGACGTAGACGAATACCAGAGCGGTCATCGCGGCCGCCGGCGGAGCCCAGGCGCGCCGCCGCCAGGCGCCGGCCAGCAACACCAGCGCCATCGGCGCCGCCAGCGCGAACAGCAGCGGATTGAGCACCCGGAACAGCCTGGCGGTCGCGCGCAACGGCGGGTTGGTGTCGAGCGGCGAATGCGCCACCTGCAGGAAATAGATCCCGCCCGCGCCGATGCGGATGTCCCAGTCCCACAGCAGCCATGGCTTCTGCAGCAGGTACCAGCTGGCGTAGTACGCCGGTGCGTCATCCATGCGCCGCAGCATCGCCGAAAGCCCGGCGGCGGTGTCCGACGCGATCAGGCGTTCTTCGCCATCGATCGCAGCCATGATCTGCCGCGCGATCGGGTCGTCGCGAAGCCTGGCAAGCGCCAGCGCGCGGTGATACTGCGGCCATGAGCCCTGCACGAGGTTGATCCTGGCGCGGTCGCTGCCGCCGCCGTCCGGAAGCGCCAGGTCGCGCGCGCTCCAGGCAATGACCGGCAGCAGGAAGATGCCGAGCATCCACAGCGCTGGCGTCCGCCGGGCATCGCGCCAGGCCAATGCCGCGAACAGCGGCGGCAGGAACAACGCCAGCGGGTTGACCAGCCATGCGCAGGCGAACATCGCGCCGGCCGCGATCGCCCAGCCGCGACCGCCGTCCAGCGCGCGCGCGGAAAGCAGCACCGCGAATGCAAGCGTCGCGCCGAACACCACTTCGGACAGCAACGCCCCGGTCGCCGCGATGTGGTGCGGCCACAGCGCCAGCAGCAGTCCCGCGAGCAGCGCCCATCCCGCCGTGAGCCAGCGCCTGCCAAGCAGGATGGTCGCGGTGACCGTGAGCGCGCCCAGCAACGCCTGCGCGTGCAGGGCCAGCATGTACCAGCCATCGGCCTGCGGCTTCAGCACCATCGCCGCGGCGAGGAACAACGGATAGCCCGGCCCGCGGAAGCCGTCCGCGGCGGGCACCGCGTCCGAAGGCCAGGCCCTGGACAGGACGCCGTGGTGGACGAGGTTCCAGGCATAGGCCACGTAGTCGCGGATATCGCCGCGAATCGGCATCTCGACGACCGTGGCGAGCACGAAGTATTCGCGCAGCAGCCAGGCCAGGACGCTGATGGCGATGACGCCCAGCACGAAGCGGCGGCCCGGGTTTGCCTTGTGCGCGTCAATCACTTCGCCGGCCTTGCAGTTTCAGCGCGCGCCATTGCCGGCGCAGGCCGCCGGACATCGCGGCCAGCATGGCCATGGCCAGCAGGTAAACCAGCGGCCGGAACGGGATGCCGTAACGAGGGTAGGGCGCGCCGATCATGTGCATGGCCAGGACATAGGCCAGGACCAGCGACAGGAACCGGATGCCCCGTTGCCGATCCTTGTCGGGCGTCAGCAGCCCTGGGCGCCAGGCCGCGGTGAACATGGCCGCCAGCGCCAGGATCGTCAGTGGCCAATGCAGCCAGCGGGCGAGCCGGTGCAGGCCGATGAAGAATGGCTGCGACCGGTAGGGGCTCGATTCGACGGCGTAGATGAAGATGTCGCCGGCATTGGCCGGGTCGTCCCACGACAGGAACGACACCGGCTTGCCCACCAGGTACCAGCCCAAGTAGCGCAGGGGTTCATCCTTGAACCCGTCGCCGATGTACTCGAGCGCGGACGACAGGCTGGCCGTGTGCTGCGCAGCAGCCGGGTCGTAGCGATACGCATAGCCCGCGGTGCGCGGATCGTTGCCGTACATCAGGTTCGGGAAGCCGCCGTGGTAGATCGTGGTGACCAGCAGGTCGGGTTCGCCCCGGGGGCGTTCCACGCCGAGGTTGCGCAATTGCCACGGAATGGCGAGGGCGAGGAAGCACAGCACGCCGACCACGGCCATGCGGGCGCGCGGTCGCCAGCGCGGGACCGCAAGGCACAGCCCCAGCAAGAGGAAAGGCAGCAGCTGCATCTGCGGCCGGACCAGCGATGCCAGCCCGAGCAACAAGCCGGCCAGCGCGGCGGTTCGCCATGTGCTGCCGGGCTGGATGGCGCGCACGCAAGCGTACAGCGCGGCCGCCACCAGGAACGCGAACAGCGCTTCGGTCAACAGGTAGGTGCCGATCGTCGCGAGATGCGGGCTGATTGCGGTGGCGAGGCCGGCGAGCACGGCAAAACCCAACGGCAGCAGGCGAAATGCAAGCAGCAGGGTGAGCAGGCAGGTCGCCACTCCGAGCGCGGCCTGCGCCAGGGTCACGCGGTTGGCGAATGCCGGGTCGACGCTGTCGCCCAGGAACAGGCCGAGGAAAAGCGGATAGCCGGGCAGGGTGAGCTTGTCCGGGCGGGGGGACTGGGAGGCCGTCGCGGTCCAGAACGGCGCGCGCGAGAATGTGTGGTGGTGTTTCAGGTTCCAGGCATAGGCGACGTACTTCACCGCATCGGCCCTGACCGTGCCCTGCACCGGTGTTCGCAGCGAAACCGTGAACTGGATGTAGGCCGACAGCAGCAGGACCAGGGAGGCCAGGGCGACTCGCAGGGTCCGCGAGGATATTGGCTGACCCGCGTCGCCTGGCATCAGTCGATGCCGAGCTTCTTGAGCTTGTAGCGCAGCGCGCGGAAGGTGATGCCCAGCGCCCTGGCGGCCTTGGTCTTGTTGTAGCGGTTGTCCTGCAGCGCCTGCTCGATCGCCTGTCGCTCGACTTCCTCGATGTACGAGGGCAGGGCGGTGGTGGCGCTTTCGTAGGGGCTGACGGTGCGCGGGTCGCGCGGGGCGGAAGGCGCGGGCGGCGGCGCTGGCGGGGCGGGTGCATGCGCC
>JAKFDF010000037.1:0-2506 GCA_036676275.1 Lysobacter sp. | reverse complement strand
CACCGTGCACGGCATCACCCCCTACATCGCCACCGGTGCCCTGCACGCCGCTGCAGTGGTCAAGCTGTTGGACAACGACGTCGCCAAAGTCGGCTTCGCCTCGTCCTCCAAGGCCTTCGGCCATCGCTACATGCTCGGCTTCCTCGAGCAGCGTGGCCTGGCTCGCGCAACCATCACCCAGCTGTGAAGTGACGACAATGGCGATCATCGATTTCTTCGACCGCGGCTGGCGGATCAATCCGCGCGGCGCCGCCTATATCCAGGACGGCGCGGTCACAACCTTTACCGATGCGGGTGAGATGTCCTGCCGCATCGCCAACACACTGCTCGCAAGTGGATTCGCGCCCGGGACCAAGGGCGCGGTCTGGGCGGCCAACGATGCGACGGCCTGGCTCTGTGCCCTGGGTCTGTGGCGCGCCAACCTGTGCTGGATTCCGGTGGGCGCGCGCAACGCGCCCGAGGAAAACCGCCATGTGCTGGACGCCTTCGACTGCGAGGTGTTGTTCTTCCAGCGTGAATTCGCCGAGACCGTCGCGGCCCTGCGACCGCAGTTGCCGAAGATCCGTCAGTGGATCTGCATCGACGGCGAGGAGGAGGGCGCCGAGTCGCTGCAACGCTTCGTGGCCGAGCAGCCAGCGAGCGATCCGCGGGTCGCCGTCGATCCGGACGACGTGATCTGGCTCGGCCCCACCGGCGGTACCACGGGCCTGCCCAAGGGCGTGATGAACACCCATCGCAGCGTGCAGACCAGCTTTGCCCACTTCATGATCAACACCCCGTACCCGGCGGGTACCCGGCCGGTGAATCTGGCGGCGGCGCCCATGACCCACACCGCCGGCATGCTGTCCATGCCGTGCACGGCCCGGGGCGGCACCGTCGTGGTGATCACCAAGCCGGAGCCGCAGCTGCTGCTGGCCGCCATCCCCACCTACCGGGTGACGGAGTTCTTCCTGCCGCCGACCGTGATCTACCGGCTGCTGGACATTCCCGAGCTGAACAAGAAGGTCGACTTCTCGTCGCTGCGCTACTTCCTCTACGGCGCGGCGCCGATGTCGGTGGACAAGTTGCGTCAGGCGATCGAGGTGTTCGGCCCGGTGATGATGGAAGGCTACGGCCAGACCGAGGCACCGGGCGCCATCGCCCATCTGACGCCCGGCGAGCATTTCGTCGACGGCGCAGTGGCCAGCGATGAGCGGCTGTCCTCCGTCGGCCGGCCCAATCCGCTGATCCGCGTCGAGATCATGAACGACGACAACCAGATCCTCGCCCAGGGTGAAACCGGCGAGATCTGCGTGCGCGGCGACCTGATCATGAAGGGCTACTACAAGGACCCGCAGAAGACCGCGGAAACCATCATCGATGGCTGGCTGCATACCGGCGATATCGGTCACCTCGATGCCGACGGCTACCTGCATATCACCGACCGCAAGAAGGACATGATCATCTCGGGCGGCTTCAACGTCTATCCGAGCGAGGTCGAGCAAGTGCTCTGGGGCCATCCCGCGGTGCGCGATTGCGCGGTGATCGGCGTGCCGGACGAGAAGTGGGGCGAGGCGGTCAAGGCGGTCATCGAGCTCAACGAGGGGCATACCGTCGACGCCGAAGCGCTGATTGCCCTGTGCAAGGACAAGCTCGGCTCGGTGAAGGCGCCGAAGTCGATCGACGTCGTCGAGTCCCTACCGCGCAGCCCGGTGGGCAAGGTGCTGAAGAAGGACCTGCGTGCCCGCTACTGGCAAGGCGCCAGCCGGCAGATCTGAAGTCGAGGAGTCTTCTGATGGAACCCATTTTTATTGCCGGTATTGCGATGACCGAGTTCGGTCGTCACCCGGATCGCAGCCTCCAGGACCTGGCCCTGGAGGCGCTCAACGGCGCGCTGGCGGATGCCGGCGCCCAGCGCGCCGATATCGGCGCGGTGTTCTACGCCGGCATCACCAACGGCGCGCTGCAGGGCCAGCTGTCCATTCCGGGGCAGGTGATCATGAGCAAGATCGGCATCGAAGGGGTGCCGGCCTACAACGTCGAGAATGCCTGCGCCTCGGGTAGCACCGCGGTGCATCTGGCGGTGCAGAGCCTGCGCGCCGGTGCCACCGATGTGGCGCTGGCCCTGGGCTGCGAGAAGATGGTGGTCGCCGACAAGGCGAAGTCCTTCGCCCTGTTCGAGGCCGGTTGGGACGTCGCCCGCGCCGAGGAGAACTTCACCATCCTATCGAAGATGGGCGATGGCGTGGTTGCGCCGCCCGGCTCGGAGTCCGATCGTCCGTACAGTCGCTTCATGTCCATCTACGCCGGCTTCTGCCGCTGGCACATGAAGACCTACGGCACCACCCAGCGGCAGATCGCCGCGGTATGCGCGAAGAACCACGGGCACTCGGTGCACAATCCCTACTCGCAGTTCCGCAAGCCCTTCACCATCGAGGAAGTGCTGGCGGCGCCGCCGATCACCTATCCGATCACCCTGCCGATGTGCGCCCCCATGACCGACGGCGCCGCCGCCGCGATCATCTGC